>NZ_JAYSBG010000158.1:0-7890 GCF_041915505.1 Rhodoblastus sp.
CCCCACGCCATTTTCACGGCGCCGAGCCGCGAGCTGACCGGACAATTCCTGATCGACGACGTCTTCCTCGCCAAATGCGGCGTGAGCGATTTCGACGCCTATCGCGTCGATCCCACCAGCCCGCTCGCGCCGGATTTCTTCGTGCCGGACGATACGCCGGTTCCCGCGGGCGTCTCGCTCAAGGCGCTGGTTTGACGCTGCGCGCGCGCACCGCTAACAGGGGGCGGGGCGCGGGAGCGAGTCGCGGACGATGGCGGTTTACACGGATGTCACGGACGAGGCCTTGTTCGCCTTCCTCGCCGGCTATGACCTCGGCGAGGTCCTGTCCTTCAAGGGCATAGCCGAGGGCGTCGAGAATTCGAACTATCTGCTCCATTGCGAGGGCGGCTATTTCATCCTCACGCTCTACGAAAAGCGCGTCAACGCCGAGGATCTCCCCTTCTTTCTCGGCCTGATGGAACATCTCGCCGAGCACAGCCTGTCCTGCCCGCTGCCGGTGCGGCGGCGCGACGGCGCGGCCCTCGGAACGCTCGCCGGCCGTCCCGCCGCCGTGGTCACCTTTCTCGACGGCGTCTCGACCCGCAAGCCGGACGCGCATCATTGCGCCGAAACCGGCCGCGCCTTGGCGCAATTGCACCTCGCCGGCAAAGGCTTCGGCCTTTCCCGCCACAATATGCTGTCGATCGCCCATTGGCCGGAGCTGTTCGCGGCCTCGCGCGCCCGCGCCGAAGAGGTCGCGCCCGGCCTCGCCGGCGAAATTGCGAGCGAACTGGAGACGCTGGCCCGCCTGTGGCCGTCCGACCTGCCGCAGGGCGTGATTCACGCCGACCTGTTTCCGGACAATGTCCTGTTCCTGGGCGCAAGGCTTTCGGGCCTGATCGATTTCTATTTCGCCTGCAATGACGCGCTGGCCTATGACCTCGCGATCTGCCTGAACGCCTGGTGTTTCGAGCCGGACGGCGCCTTCAACGCGACCAAGGGCCGCGCCTTGCTGCACGGCTATCAGAGCCTGCGCCCGCTGGCGCCCGTCGAGCGCGCCGCCTTGCCGGTCCTGGCGCGCGGCGCCGCCATGCGTTTCCTGCTGACCCGGCTCTACGACTGGCTGAACGTCCCCCCCGGCGCTTTGGTCAAGCCCAAGAACCCGCTCGAATATCTCGCCCGGCTGCGCTTCCATCAGACCATCGACCACGCCGGCGAATATGGGCTCGAACTGTGACGCGCCGCGTGGCGATCTGGACCGACGGCGCCTGTTCCGGCAATCCCGGCCCCGGCGGCTGGGGAGCGATCCTGACCTTCAATGGCGTCGAGAAGGAGCTTGCGGGCGGCGAGCCGGCGACGACCAACAATCGCATGGAGCTGCTGGCCGCCATTTCGGCGCTGGAGGCTCTGACCCGCGCCTGCGCGGTCGACCTGCACACCGATTCCCAATATCTTCGCCAGGGCGTCACCTCCTGGATGCATAATTGGAAGCGCAACGGCTGGCGCACCGCCGACCGCAAGCCGGTCAAGAACGACGATCTGTGGAAACGGCTGGACGACGCGGCCCATCGCCATGAAATCGCCTGGCATTGGGTGAAAGGTCACGCCGGAGACGCGATGAACGAACGCGCCGACGCCCTGGCGCGCGCGGGCATGGCGCCCTATCTGAAGGCTGGAAAAGGCGGAGCCGGCGGCGCGATTTGAGCCAAGCTTGCTTCGGGGTGGGGCTTTTTGCTAAACAATCGTTTGAATTTTGTGCAAATCCGGCGGGAGCGGCGCGACAGCGGAATGACAATGGCCCGAGCAATCAACGTTTCGATGCGTCCCTTTTTCCTTTTCGCGGCTTTTTTGCTGGCTATTTGCGCCTTTTCGGCCGGAGCGCGCGCGCAGGTCTGCAACGAGGACCTCGCCGGCTTCGGCAAGGAGCGCAACGCCGAAATCGAGGCTCTCAACGCGCTTTCCAAGGCGCATGGCAACAAGCTCGACCCCGTCGCCGCCTGCCCGCATCTGCGCAAGATGAAGGACATCGAGGGGAAAATGAGCGCCTACATGGCCAAGAACAAGGAATGGTGCAACATTCCCGACGATTTCTTCGAGAATTTCAAGACCAATACCGAACGCACCGCCAAGATCGCCGAACAGGCCTGCGCCCTTGCCGCGAAAGCCAAGGAAATGCAGCAGAATGGCGGAGGCGGCCTCAGCAACCTGCCGCCGCCGCCGAAACTGCCGGCCGGGCCGCTCTGAGCCATGGCTTCGCCATCGCTGGGCGCCGGCGCACTGCCGGACTCCAAAGCCTCCTCGATCTGGGCGCGGCTTCCCGCTGATTGGCAGCCCTATGTCCAGCTCGCCCGGCTTGACCGTCCGACCGGCTGGCAATTGCTGCTGGCCCCGTGCCTGTCCGCGACCTGCCTCGCCGGAATCTACCAGCTCCAGGCTCCGAATTATCTCCTGCTGCTGCTGTTTTTCATCGGCGCCGTCGCCATGCGCGGCGCCGGATCGACCTTCAACGACCTGATCGACCGCAATATCGACGCACAGGTCGAGCGCACGCGCGGCCGGCCTCTGCCCTCGGGACGGGTGAGCCCGCGCGGCGCGGCCTTGTTCATGCTGGCGCAATGCCTGATCGGGCTGTTCGTGCTGCTGTCGCTCAACCGCTTCGCCATCATCGTCGGCCTTTGCGCGCTGATCCCGGTGGCGGCCTATCCCTTCATGAAGCGCTTCACATCCTGGCCGCAGGCGATGCTCGGCCTCGCCTTCTCCTGGGGCGCATTGGTCGGCTGGGCGGCTGTGACCGGCGGCCTCGCGGCGCCGGCGCTGTGGCTCTATCTGTCCTGCATCGCCTGGACCATCGGCTATGACACGATCTACGCCATCCAGGACATCAAGGACGACGTCAAGGCCGGCGTGAAATCGACCGCGCTGCTGTTCGGCGACAATGTCGTGCTCGCCGTGGCTTTGTTCTATCTGGTTACGATCGTCTGCGCGGAACTGGCGCTGCTGTCGGCAGGCGTCGGCATATTCGGCCAGATCGGCCTGCTGGCCTTCGCCGGCCATCTGGTCTGGCAGATCCGCAAGCTCGGCGGCGCCGACGAAGCCATGGCGCTCCGCCTGTTCCGCTCCAATGGCGTCGCCGGCTTCATCCTGTTCGCCGGGCTGTTCGCGGAAAATCTGCTGTTCTATTTCGTCCGGTAAATCGGCTCACTCGTAGCAGACGATCTCGCGCTCGCCACGATGCACCGCCAGCGCGCGGCCCTTGGTGCCGCTCGTGCGCCGCGCCGAAATCATTGAGCGGCGGCCCTTCAGCGGCCAGCCACGGCGGCGCGGCTGGATTTCGCGCGCCGCGATTTCCCCGAACCGGTTTTCCACCACCGCTTCGCCGGCGGCCGTCCGCGTCAGCAGCGGCAGGCTCAGGGCCTGCGCCCAGGCGCGCCATTCGCGGCCGGCCTCGTCCTCGCTATGCGATTCGGTGAGCACGACATCCAGTTCGGCGTCGGCGTGCACCAAAGCGACGCGATAGACGAAGCCGCGCGCGCCCTCGCGCAGGCTGAGCGCGACGCCGCGATAGCTCGGCACGGGAACGGCCAGGCGCATGCGCACGCCGCCGACGCGGCGATCGATGGCGATCGCGTCCGGCCCCACGGCGATCTCGCGCAGGCCGTTGTCGGCGCGCGGGTCCTCGGCGACCAGACGGGTGAGGAAGGCGGCTTGGGTCGGGACCATGTCGGGCTCCTGCGGGAAAATTCCGCTGTTGACCCATGTTCGGCCGCGACCAGCCTCCGCCCTGCTAAGGAAATAGGCGGCATTTTAGCGAAACCGCCCGGGCGAAAGGCACAAGCAACGCCGCCTTAGCCCGACTGTTCAAATTGTCGGCAATTGGGTGGAAAGCCGTTCAAATCCGGCGGTTTCGCACTTGCGAAATTTCTTGCGCCGGGGCGTCATGACGGTTACACGAAATCAGATTTCCTCCATCAGGCTCGCGCTTTGTCCGATCTTGCCGTCTTCGCCCCGCTGCTGCCTCGCGTCGAGGCGATTGTGCGCGAGGCCGGAGGCATTGCGCTCGATTATTTCCGCCCCGGCGCGCCGACTCACGCCGAAGTCACCCACAAGAGCGGCGGCTCGCCGGTCACCGAAGCCGATCTACGGATCGACAATTTCCTGCGCGCGCAATTGAGCCTGCTCGCGCCCGATTTCGGTTGGCTGTCCGAGGAAACCGCCGATTCGCCCGACCGGCTCGGCCGCAAGGCCTTGTTCGTGGTCGATCCCATCGACGGCACGCGCGGTTTCGCCTCGGGCGATCCCTGCTTCGCCGTCTGCGTGGCGCTGGTCGCCGGCGATCGGCCGGTGTTCGGCGTCGTCCACGCGCCCGCGCTCGACGAGACCTTCGTCGCCTCGGTTGGCGGCGGCGCCCGCCGCAACGGCGCGCCGATCGCGGTTTCGACCCGGCGCGAACTGACCGGCGCGCGGCTTTCGGCGCCGGATTCCATCGCCTCGGATCTCAAGCGCGCCGGCCTTTCGTTCCGTCAGCAGCCGCGCCTGCCCTCGCTCGCCATGCGTCTGCTGCGCGTCGCCGACGGCGCTCTCGACGCCGCGCTCGCGCGCAAGAACAGCTATGACTGGGACATCGCCGCCGCCGATCTGATCCTGCACGAAGCCGGCGGCGTGCTGACCGATTTCTCCGGCCAAACGCCCTCCTACAATCGGCCGGAGCCGAGACATCCCGCGCTCGTCGCGGGACCGCCCGGCCTGCAGGCCGAGTTGATCCGGGCGGCGCGCGGCGGTGCGGCCGGCGCCTCGCCGGAGGCCCGCACCGCACAAGCCGCGCCGGCGCCCCGCCCCTGAAAATGAAGGACTGAGCGAATGAGCCATGAAGTCGAGCCCAAACAGCTGTTGCATCTGGTTTTCGGCGGCGAGTTGAAAAATCTCGAAACCACCGATTTCAAGGATCTGAGCCAGATCGATTTCGTCGGCATGTTTCCCGATCACAAGAGCGCCCACGCCGCCTGGAAGGCCAAGGCGCAATCCACTGTCGACAATGCGCAGATGCGCTATTTCATCGTCCATCTCCACCGCGTGCTCGACCCGTCCAGGGACTGAGCCGCATCCCCGCCGAAACCGCCCTCGCAATTTCCCCCGGCCTGCGCTATCTGTCGCGATATGAACGACGGAGGCGCGCCGGGAATTCTCGCGTCTTCGCCGCCTTTCGGCCCGAATGATCGTTCAGTTTGCCGCCTCTTCCGCGCGACCCCGCCGCGAAGGCGGAAGCCGACGACATTCCAGAACAAGAAGAACGAGACCGGACTGCAATGAGTTCTGCGGTTTTGCTGCCTGTTTACCGCGCCGCCGCCAGCGGCCTCGCGCCGTTCAGCGGCCTCTTCCTGTGGCGACGCGGCCGCAAGGGCAAGGAAGACCTCAAACGGATCGAGGAGCGGCGCGGCGTCGCCGGACTGCCACGCCCCGAGGGCCGGCTCGCCTGGCTGCATGGTGCCAGCGTCGGCGAGGGCCTCGCTCTGCTGCCGGTGGTCGAGCGCCTGACCGGCAAGGGGTTTCACGTCCTCGTCACCACCGGCACGGTCACCTCCGCCCGCATTCTGGCGCAACGGCTGCCGGCCGGCGCCACCCATCAATTCGCCCCGCTCGACGCTCCCGCCTTCATCGCGCGCTTCCTCGACCATTGGCGCCCCGACCTGTTCATTCTCGCGGAATCGGAGATCTGGCCAAACACGATCTGCGCGGTCCAGGAGCGCGGCATTCCGATCACCCTGGTCAATGCCAGGCTGTCGCCGCGCTCGTTTGGCCGCTGGCGACGCTTCCCCGGCTTCATCTCGACCCTGCTCGGCAAGATCGACCTGTGCCTCGCCCAGAGCCAGGACGACGCCGCGCGGCTGCTCCAGCTCGGCGCGCCGCGCGTCGACGCCATTGGCAATCTGAAATATGACGTCGAGCCCCCGCCGGCCGATCCAGCGCGCCTCGACGAACTCGCCAGGCAAATCGGCCCGCGCCCGGTCTGGATCGCGGCCTCGACCCATCCCGGCGAGGAGGCTTTGGCCTTTCGCGCCCACAAGGCTGTGGCGGCGCGTTTCCCCAATCTGCTGACCGTTCTGGCGCCGCGTCACCCGCATCGCGGCCCCGAGATCGCCGCCGAGGCGCAGGCGGCGGGCCTGCAGGCGGCGCTGCGCTCGCGCGGCGAGCCGATCACGCGCGCGACCCAGGTCTATATCGGCGACACCATCGGCGAGCTCGGCCTGTTCTACCGGCTGTCGAGCGTGATCTTCATGGGCAAGTCGCTCGCCGGCCATGGCGGCCAGAATCCGATCGAGCCGGCCAAGCTCGGCTCGGCTATTCTGCACGGCCCCCATATCGGCAATTTCATCGACGTCTATGGCGCGCTCGACAGCCATGGCGGCGCCGTCGCGGTCAAGGATGTCGACGCGCTCGCCACGCAGCTCGAAGCTTTGTTCACCGACGCGCTGTTCCTGCGCCGCACGGCGGAGGCCTCGCGGCGGGTCGTCAGCGAGCTTGGCGGCGCCGCCGACAAAATCATGCTGGCGCTCGAACATTATATCGCGCACATGATTGTATCTCGCCAATAGGGCTTCTAGATTTAAACATCAGAGCTTGCGAGGTCCCATGCGCGCGCCGGATTTCTGGTGGTCCGCGACGCCCGGCCTGTTTGGCCGGACGATGACGGCGGTCCTCTCGCCCTTAGCGGCGCTTTACGGGCGGGCTGTGACCCGCCGGATGGCGCGTCCCGGGTCGCGCGTCAGCGCGCCGGTCATCTGTATCGGCAATTTCGTGGTCGGCGGCGCCGGCAAGACGCCGACCGCGCTGGCGGTGGCCCAATGGCTGAAACGCGCCGGCGAAACGCCCTATTTCCTGTCGCGCGGCTACGGTGGCGCACTGAGCGCCGACGGCGGCGCCCATCTGGTCGACCAGCGCCGCCATTGCGCCGCCGAGGCCGGCGACGAACCGCTGCTGCTCGCCCGCGTCGCCCAGACCGTGGTGGCGCGCGACCGGCCGACCGGCGCCATGCTCGCGCTCGCCGGCGGCGCCAGCCTGATCGTGATGGACGACGGCCTGCAGAACCCCAGCCTGCGCCGCGATTTCGCCTTGGCGGTCATCGACGGGGCGGTCGGTTTCGGCAATGGTCGGCTGCTTCCGGCCGGCCCTTTGCGCGCGCCGATCGAGCTTCAGCTTCAGCATACGTCGGCGGCTCTGGTGATCGGCGAGGGCGAGGCCGGCCGCGCCGCCGGCGCCCTGTTCGAAGCCGCCGGCAAGCCGATCTTCCACGGCCGCCTCGCGCCCGACGCCAATGCCGCCTTGCGGATGCTCGGCGCGCGGGTGGTCGCCTTCGCCGGCATCGGCCGACCACAGAAATTCTTCGATTCGCTGACGGCCTGCGGCGCCAAGCTGGCGGCGCGGCACTCGTTCCCGGACCATTACCCCTACCGGCCCTCCGACATAGCCGCGCTGCAGCGTCAGGCCGAGGCGCTCGACGCGCTGCTGGTGACCACCGAAAAGGACATGGTCAAGATCGCGCCGTTCCTGTCGGCGCTGCGCCCCGATCTGCCGCAGCCCGAGGCGCTGCCGGTGGTTCTGGTGGTCGAGGAGGCGGCGGATCTGAAAAGCCTGATTCTCGACGCGATGGCCCGTTCGCGCGCGTCAGGCCAACGATCGGGACAAGTGGAATATTGACGGCGGCGCGCTCGTGCGTCGAAGACGAAGCGAAGGACAAGCGAGCGCATGCAGGACCCGATCAACGCGATCGCGATTTTCGCGATCCTGTGCGCCAGCGCGGCCGTCGGCTTCTACATTCATCCCCGCCTGCCGGAGCATCATCGCTCCGGCGCGTCGATGGCCCTGGTCCAACTGGTCATCATGCTGCTGGTGAATTTCACCGCGATCGTGCTCGGG
>NZ_JAYSBG010000159.1:0-7887 GCF_041915505.1 Rhodoblastus sp.
CCACGCCGTGTTCGGCGTCATCGGCATCATCATGAAGGCCGCGCCGCTCGGCGCCTTCGGCGCCATGGCCTATACGGTCGGCAAATATGGCCCGACGGTTCTCGGCAGCCTGTTCGGCCTGGTGGCGACTTTCTATTTCGCTTCGGCTTTGTTCATCGTCGTGGTGCTGGGCGCCATCGCGCGCTTCACCGGCTTCAACATTTTCAAATTCCTGCTCTATATCAAGGACGAGCTGCTGATCGTGCTCGGCACGTCGTCGTCCGAGAGCGCGCTGCCGCAATTGATGGCCAAGCTCGAAAAGCTCGGCTGCTCGCGCTCGGTAGTGGGCCTCGTCGTGCCGACGGGCTATTCGTTCAATCTCGACGGCACCAATATCTATATGACGCTGGCGACCTTGTTCATCGCGCAGGCGCTGAACATTCCGCTCGATCTCAAGCAGCAGCTGATCATTGTCGGCGTGGCCATGCTGACCTCGAAGGGGGCCTCGGGCATTACCGGCGCGGGCTTCATCACTTTGGCCGCGACGCTCGCCGCAGTCGATCCGCGCCTGGTGCCGGGCATGGCGATTGTGTTCTCGATCGACAAATTCATGAGCGAGAACCGCGCGCTGACCAATATCATCGGCAATGGCGTCGCCACCGTGGTGGTCTCCGCCTGGGAGGGCGAACTCGACCGCGACAAGCTCAAGGCCGGGCTGTCCGGCAGCGCCGATACCGAACAGATCCTCCAGGAGGCCGAGCTCGAAGATCTCGCGGCCTGATGTCCTAACGACCGGCGCGGCAGAGCGCCGGCCTCTCCGAAACTTTGTCTCATTCACAAGAGGAAAAGGCGGCGATGTCGCAGAATCTCAAGGAAGCAGCCCTCGACTACCATCGCTATCCGACGCCCGGAAAAATCTCGGTCGTTCCGACGAAAGCCATGGCCAATCAGCGCGATCTCGCCTTGGCCTATTCTCCCGGCGTCGCCGAGGCCTGTATGGCGATTGTCGAAGACGCGTCCCAGGCGGATGAGATGACGTCGCGGTCCAATCTCGTCGCCGTGGTGACGAACGGTACGGCGGTTTTGGGGCTTGGCAATATCGGTCCGCTCGCCGGCAAGCCGGTGATGGAGGGCAAGGCCTGTTTGTTCAAGAAATTCGCCGGCATCGACGTTTTCGACATCGAACTGGCGGAGAACGACCCCGACGCGCTGATCGACACGGTCGCGCGCATGGAGCCGACCTTCGGCGGGATCAATCTCGAAGACATCAAGGCGCCGGAATGTTTCTACATCGAGAAGAAGCTGCGGGAGCGCATGTCGATCCCGGTGTTCCATGACGATCAGCACGGCACGGCCATCGTCGCCGCCGCGGCGATCCTCAATGGCCTTCGGCTCGTGGGCAAGGATATCGACAAAGTGAAGCTGGTCGCCTCAGGCGCCGGCGCCGCCGCGCTGGCCTGCCTCGACTTGATCGTCAGCCTGGGCCTGAGGCGCGAAAACGTCACCGTGGCCGACGCCAAGGGCGTGGTCTATGTCGGTCGAACGGAGGGCATGGACGAGAACAAGGCGCGCTATGCCGTTGAAACCAACGCCCGCACGCTCGCGGATGTGATCGAGGGCGCGGATGTCTTTCTCGGGCTCTCGGCGGCCGGCGCGCTCAAGCCGGAAATGGTCCAGAAAATGGGCCCTGATCCGCTCATTTTCGCGATGGCCAATCCGACGCCGGAGATCCTCCCGGAGGATGCGCTCGCTGTGCGGCCGGACGCGATCCTTGGCACGGGACGTTCGGATTATCCCAACCAGATCAACAACGTCCTCTGCTTTCCCTTCATCTTCCGCGGCGCGCTGGATTGCGGGGCAACGACGATCAACGAGGAGATGAAGATCGCCGCGGTGCGCGCCATAGCGGAACTGGCGCATGCCGAGATTCCTGAAGCGGTCACCAACGCCTATGGCGCGGCCGGGCTGCGCTTCGGGCGGGATTATCTCATTCCCAAGCCTTTCGATCCCCGCCTGATCGAGATCGTCGCCCCCGCCGTGGCGAAGGCGGCGGCCGATTCGGGCGTGGCGCGACGGCCGATCGAGGATTGGGCCGCCTATCGCGAAAGGCTCGGACAGTTCGTCTATCGTTCCGGCAACGCGATGCAGCCGGTGTTCGCCCTTGCGAAACGGCGCTCGAAGAAGGTGATCTTTGCCGATGGCGAGGATGAGCGCATTCTGCGGGCGGCGCAGGTGGTCGTCGACGAGGGCGTGGCGCGGCCGCTTCTGCTCGGCCGTCCGGACGTCATTCGGCAACGGATCGAGCACTTCGGTTTGCGTTTGGCTCTCGGCGAGAATTACGAACTGGCGGACCCTCACGATCCCGAAAATTATCGTCCGGCCGCGGAGGATTATCACGCCACGCACAATCGGCGCGGCGTTTCCAGCGCGTCGGCGCGAAGCCAGATGCGGGCAGGGAGCACTTTGCTCGCCGCGGCCCTGCTGCGCCTTGGCAAGGCGGACGCCATGCTGTGCGGAGTCACGGGGCGGATGTCTGATCATCTGGACATCATTCGCGACGTCATCGGGCTCCGCGAAGGCGCTCAAACGCTCGCGGTGATGCAGATGTTGATGCTGCAGGAGCGGCAGCTCTTCATCTGCGACACCCATGTCAACGAGAATCCGACCGCCGCACAGGTCGCCGACATCGCCATCATGGCGGCGGAAAAAGTCCGGCAATTCGGCCAGACGCCCAGGATCGCCTTGTTGTCGCATTCGAGCTTCGGCAGCTCCAGCGCGCCCTCCGCGCTCAAGATGAGCCGCGCGCGGGAGGTCGTGATTCTGCGGGCGCCGGACCTGATGGTCGAAGGCGAAATGCGCGCCGACGCGGCGCTGTCGCCGACCATTCTCGAAAACGCCATGCCCGAGTCGGACTTCAAGGGACCGGCCAATGTTCTGGTCATGCCGAACATCGAAGCGGCCAATATTTCTTATAATTTGCTTCGAGTCGCCGCTGGAAACGGCATTACGGTCGGCGGCATATTGATGGGCGCGGCGAAACCGGTTCATATCCTTACGCCATCGGCCACCGTTCGCCGGATCGTCAATCTGACCGCGCTGGCCGTCGCCGACGCGGCGGCGCACGGCGAGGTGCCTTTGGCGGCGGCGGCTGAATAGGCCTGCCGCCCGTCCTTCCTGCAATTTGGCCTTGCGCCCCCGGGGCGGGCTCTAACACGCCCGCCGCCAAGGCTTATCGGAGCACATCATGACTGGCGCGGATCAGCGTTTGGAATTCGGCCATCGGGTCGTCATCGTCGGCGGCGGCGCCGGCGGGCTCGAACTGGCCACGCGCCTCGGCGACAAATACGGGCGCAAGGGTATTCTTGATGTTTCCCTCATCGAGCGCAGCCGCACGCATATCTGGAAGCCGAAACTGCATGAAATCGCGGCGGGCAGCATGGATATGTCCGCGCATGAGGTGAATTATCTCGCCCATTCGCATTGGCACGGCTTTCACTACCGTATCGGCGAAATGATTGGCCTCGATCGCGACAAGCGCGAGGTGCATGTCGCGCCCTATCATGATTCCGAGGGCAGGGAGGTCACGCCGGGGCGTTCGTTCGGATATGAAACCCTGATCATCGCCATCGGCAGCCAGAGCAACGATTTCGGAACGCCGGGCGTCAATGAATTCGCCATGAAGCTGGAGAACCAGCAGGACGCGCTGCGCTTTCACGAATCCATGGTCAACGCCTGCATCCGCGCGCATGCCCAGGAGGCGCCATTGCGCCCCGAACAGTTGAAGGTGGCGATCATCGGCGCCGGCGCGACCGGCGTCGAACTCGCGGCCGAGTTGCATCGCACCACGCGCGAAGTTGTCGCCTATGGGCTCGATCGGGTCGACCCCGACAAGGATATCAAGGTCACCCTGCTCGAAGCGGCCGACCGCATCCTGCCTTCATTGCCGCCACGCCTTTCGACGGCGACCGAGGATCTGCTGACCACACTCGGCGTGCAGGTGCTGACGAGCGCCAAGGTCGCGCAGGTCAAGAAAAACTCGGTGGAGCTGGTCGACGGTCGCGCCATTCCGGCAGAACTGGTGGTCTGGGCTGCGGGCGTGAAGGCGCCCGATTTTCTCAAGGACATCGCGGGTCTGGAAACCAACCGGATCAACCAGCTTGTGGTCCGCCCGACATTGCAGACCACGCGTGACGACGCCGTTTTCGCCATGGGCGATTGCGCGGCGTGCCTGTGGCAGGGCCACAACGGCAATGTCCCGCCGCGCGCGCAGGCGGCGCATCAGCAGGCCTCGCATCTGTTCCGGCAATTCGGGCGAATGCTGGCGGGCAAGCCGCTTCAGGATTATCATTACCGCGACTTCGGCTCGCTGGTGTCGCTCGGCGAATTCAGCACGGTCGGAAACATGATGGGCGGCCTGATCGGCGGCAATCTGATGATCGAAGGCCTGTTTGCGCGCATGATGTATCTATCGCTTTACAAGATGCACGAGCTCGCCTTGCACGGCGCGGCCAAGTCCACGCTCGACACGCTCGCCCGCGTGATCACGCGTCGAACCGAGCCGCATGTGAAACTGCACTGATCGGTCGGGACCAATGCGAGAATGAAGCGCCAGAGAAACGTCGCAGAATCTTGCGTCCGGAACGTCCTTGGCCGCCCCCTTCTCATCGCGTTCAACGCAAGGCAAGATGGCGCGCTGAAGCGCTCGCGCCATGTCGGCTGCCACGCTCGGCTTTCTCGGAATTGATCCAATGGGAAGCCTGCCTTCGCCTGTCCCGCCCGATGCAGCCGCGACTCCCGTCGCGAGGCGGCTTCCCTACAGGCGGGCGCTTATCGCGGGGAGCGCTTTGGCCCTGGCGGCGTTCGCCGCCTGGCTCGGCTATGCGCTGGCCTTTCGCCTCGGGCTGGAGCGCCTCCATGAACGCGCGAGCCAACGCCTGGATGTCGAGGCCGCGCGGCTCGACGGCCAGCTCGCCCGGTTTGAATTCCTGCCCAATCTTCTCGAAGCGTCGCCGATCATAGCACGATTGCTCGATGAGCCCGACAATGGCGAATTGCAGATGCAGGCGAGCGCCTATCTCGAATCGATCAATGCCATAGCGGGAGCGACCAATCTTTATATCGTCGGGGTCTCGGGGCTGACGCTCGCGGCGGCGGATTATCGTCAGCAGGGCACGCCCCTGGGACGAAATCTCTCATTCCGTCCCTATGTCATCGACGCGCTCAAGACGGGACGGGGGCGCTTTTTCGGCGTCGGGATCACCAGCGCCCAACCGGGCTATTACCAGTCCTACGCCCTGGTCGCCAATGGCGCCACGCGCGGCGTCGCGGCGGTGAAGATCAATCTCGACGCCATCGAACGCGGCTGGCGCGATCGGACGGATGATGTCCTCCTGGCGGATGAAAATGACGTCGCCATTCTGGTCTCTCGCGACGCCTGGCGCTATCGTCCGATCCGACCGTTGTCGCAGACGGAACGCGATGCAATCGCGAATGCGCGGCCCTATGGCGGCGCCGCTCTGACGCCCCTCGCATGGATGGAGCGCGCCCGAATTGACGAGAACGCGTCGCGCGTCGCGATTGAGGGCGAGCATTCCTTCGTCACCAGTTCGCGCAAGGTCAATGGCGGCGCCTGGCGCCTGATCGTGCTCGAAGACGAATCGGCGACGCGGCAGAAGGCGATCCTGATTGGATGGCTTTCCGGCTTGACCGCCGTCGTCCTGATGTTGGGCCTATTGATCGCAGGTCAAAGACGGCGGGCGATCCGGCAAAAACTCGCCAGCCGTGCGGCGCTGCAGGCCGCGCATGATATGCTCGAGATCAAGGTTCAGGAACGGACGGCGGAATTGCGCGCCGCGCAAAGCGAACTGGTCCATGCCGAGAAGCTGGCCACGCTCGGCCAGATGTCGGCTGGCATTGTGCATGAACTGAACCAGCCGCTCGCCGCGATCCAGACCTCGGCTGACAATACGGCCGTGCTGATTGAAAGAGGGCTCCTCGACGAGGCGCGGGACAATGTCGCGCGCATCGGCAATCTGGTGCGTCGCATGGGGCGCCTGACCAAACAATTGCGGGTGTTCGCCTATAAGTCGGATGAGCCGCTGGACGACATTTCCGTCGCGAAGGCCGTGCAGGAATCGCTGTCCCTTCTGCGCGCCAGAATTCGCGACGGGAGGATTGACGTTTCGACGTCGGTCGATCCCGAACTCGCAATCGTCGCCAATCAAGCGCGGCTGGAGCAGGTCTTCACCAATGTCATCGCCAATGCGATCGACGCCGTCGGCGGCGGTCAGGAAAAGACGATCGGCATTCGCGCGACGCGGAACGGAGAAATGTGCGAGATCGTTATCGAGAATAATGGTCCATGCATTCCTTCGGATATGCTTTCGCGTGTTTTTGAGCCCTTCGTGACCTCGAAGCCTCCGGGCGAGGGATTGGGGCTTGGGCTGATGCTGTGCGATCATATCGTGCGCTCGTTTGGCGGAAGACTTTCCGTGCAAAATCTGACGCCGACAGGGGTCGCTTTTACGATTGAAATTCCCGCCGCCGGCAATTTCGAAGGTTAGCCATGACCGATCAGTTTCCCATTGGCGTGATCTATGTCGAGGATGACGAGGATGTCCGCATTGGCGCCGTCCAGGCGCTCAAGCTCGCCGGTTTCGATGTGCTGGCTTTTCCGTCGGTGGAACAGGCAAGCGGCGCCGTGTGCGTGGACATGCCGTTCGTCGTGGTCTCGGACGTGCGCCTGCGCGGCAAGAGCGGAACCGAATTCATGTCGGAACTCCGTCAGGCCGATCCCGACTTGCCGATCATCCTCGTCACCGCCCATGGCGATATCGCCATGGCGGTCGAGGCCATGCGCGCGGGCGCTTATGATTTCATCGAAAAGCCGTGCTCATCCGAGCAACTTGTCGCCGTGGTCAATCGCGCCGCCGAAAAGCGGCGCCTGACTTTGGAAGTGCGCGCCTTGCGCTCGCAGCTCGCGGACCAGCGCGGCATTGAAAAGACATTGATCGGACGATCGCCGCAAATTCAGAAGGTTCGACGGCTGATTTCGACGCTTGCGTCTACGGACGTCGACGTGATGATCTATGGCGAAACCGGAACGGGCAAGGATGTCGTCGCGCAATGTCTGCACAATCATAGCGACAGGCGCGGCGGCAATTATGTGGCGGTCAATTGCGGCGGACTCCCGGAGTCCCTTGTCGAAAGCGAATTATTTGGCCACGAGGTCGGCTCCTTCACCGGGGCGACGCGTCAGCGGGTCGGCAAACTGGAATATGCCAACGGCGGCACATTGTTTCTCGACGAGATCGAGAGCATGCCGTTGGGCATACAGGTAAAGCTGTTGCGCGCGCTTCAGGAGCGCATGATCGAACGGGTTGGTTCGAACAAGGCGATCCCGGTGGATTGCCGGATCGTTGCGGCGAGCAAGGCCGATCTGCTCCAGATGAGCGAAAGGAAGCTGTTTCGCGCCGACCTCTATTATCGGCTGGGCGTCGCCTTCATCGAGCTTCCGCCTTTACGCGAACGGCGCGAGGACATCATGCTGCTCTTTGAACATTTCACACTCGATGCGGCGCGGCGATTCAAATGCGATGCGCCCATCGCGGACGAGAGGCTTGTCGCGCGCCTGTTGTCGCATTCATGGCCTGGCAATGTACGCGAGCTTCGCAATGTCGCCGACCGATTCGTGCTCGGCGTTCTCAATGATCGCATGATCGGAGACACGGATCTTGACGAGGCGGCTCTCTCGCTGCCGCGACAGCTCGAATGCGTCGAGCGAACCATCGTCGAAGACGCCATTCGAAGACGGAAGGGTGATGTTCAAGCGGCGGCTACGTTGCTCGGCGTCCCCAAACAGACATTCTACGACAAGATCAAACGGCTCGGGATAAGCGTCGACGCGAT
>NZ_JAYSBG010000160.1:0-7825 GCF_041915505.1 Rhodoblastus sp.
CGCTCCCTGTTCAATCTCGCGCTCTATGTCCTCATCGTGAGCGGGATGGTCTTTCTCGGAAATCTCGCATGGCTCTGAAAGCGTCCGTCTCGCGCATCCTCATCACCCTTTGCGTCGTGGCCGCCGCGGGCTTCGCCGGCTGGCGGCTGTGGGACTTCTACACATTGTCGCCCTGGACCCGCGACGCGCGCGTGCTGGCGAATATTGTCGAGGTGGCGCCAGACGTGTCGGGCCGCGTCGACGAGATCCGCGTGGCCGACAATCAGACCGTGGCGAAGGGCGACGTGCTGTTCGTCATCGACCGGCAGCGCTTCACCCTCGCGCTTGAGGAGGCGAAGGCCAATGTCGAGCAGGCCCGATGGACCCAGAAGCTCGCGCAGGACAATGCGAGCCGCGACGCGCAGGTGATGGCCCGCGATCCCGACGCGATCTCGGGGGTCACGGCGGAAGCCTCGAAGACGAAAGCCGGAGAGGCCGCCGCCGCGCTCCAGCTCGCCCAGTCGCAACTTGCCGTCGCCGAACTCAACCTCGAACGCAGCACGGTGCGCTCGCCGGTGAACGGCTTCGTCACCAACCTGACCGCGACGGTCGGCGATTACGCCACGGCGGGCGCCGGCGTCATGGCGCTGGTCGATCGGGATTCCTTTTATGTCTACGCCTATTTCATGGAGACCAAACTGCCGGCGATCGCGCCCGGCGCGCCGGCGCAGGTGAAACTGATGGCCGGCGGCGCCGTGTTGAAAGGCAAGGTGCAGGGTTTGAGCCGCGCCATCGCCGATCCCGCCAAAGCGAACGGACGGCTGCTCGCCTCGGTCGATCCGAATTTCGAATGGATTCGCCTCGCCCAGCGCATCCCCGTGCGGATCACGCTGGAGGACCTGCCGCCCGATTTGATGCTCGCGGCGGGGATGTCCGCGACGGTCGTGGTGCGCCCGATCGCGAGCGGCCGCTAGCTGATTTCATTGTTGCGTGAGAATAATGATACGAGCTCATCTGCAAATGCTGGACGTCCGAACCTCAGCAATTCAATAGCGATCCGCTCCGGCAAACGCCGGGACGAAACAGCTAGCGCGATGCCCCTTCATTGCGGGCCGCCGACGGCGCGCGTCCCGTCCATCGTTTGAAAGCGTGATTGAACGAGGTCGAGCCTTCGTAGCCAAGCAGCCATGCGATCTGCGACAAAGACATGGCCGAGTCCTTGAGATAGTGCTGCGCGAGACTTCGCCGCAATTCATCGACGACTTCGGCAAAAGTCGTCCCTTCATCGGCCAAACGACGCGAAAGCGTGCGAACGCTGAGGGCCAGCGCCTTCGCGACATTCTTCGCCTGCGCCTTTCCGTTCGGCAGCAATTTCTCGGTTTCGCGCTCCACGGCGGACCGCAATGTTCCCATCGCGACGCCCCGGTCTTTCGCGGCCGCCTCGCAAAACGGCTTGAGCGCGTCAATCAGCTTGGCATCGGCCGTCATCAGCGGGACGGAAAGCGTGTCGTTCGAGAACGCCAGCAAATGATCGGACGTCCCTTCGATCGCGGAGCGGCCAAACTCGACCGGGCAAAGAAAGAACCGCTCGAAATCCTTCGGATTCGCGCTGCGGGAATGCGCGAAGGCGACCCGCGCCGGCCGGATTTTCTGGCCGACGACGTCGCGCAACGCCTTTACGATAACCGCGAGTCCAAATTCCGCATTATGCCTCGCGCTCTGGACGGGCAAGCCGTGAAAGGCGGTTTCGAGAGCCAGCCCATCCGCCGATCGGACAAGTCTGACGCGAAAGGCTTCGTTGGCGATCCGCTGGTAGCGCGCGAACAGCGTCAGCGCCTCGTCGATATTTTTGCCGCCCGAAACGACGTAAAACAAAATGCCGGCGTCGCGCGGATCGGCTTTTTGCGCCAACCGGAATCCGAATGCCGGGTCGCCCAACGCCTCCGAGACCAGGTCCAGGAGGCGGCATTGTCCCGCCGCCGAGATTCGATGCCGGATCGGATCCCCGCCTTGGATCACGCGATCGACATCATCTTCCGGCAGCCCGGCTTGACGAAGGAGCGGCGCGATGGCGACGCCGCGTCCGCGCAGTTCCGCAACCGCCTGCTTCGTCGCGAAGCCGGTCGTCGTCAGGAAAACATGCGGATTTTGATCGTCAGCCATGCCGCCGCAAGCCCCAAGCCTTTGGCGGGATTTAGCAATGTAATGGCCGACGAAATCAAGCGCCCTATCGTGAAGGCGGGTTAATCATCCTGCGAAATCCGTTGGAATTAACCGATTGAACAACCGCAGGTTGGCGGCTTCGGATCATGTTTTTTGCCGCGGGCGCGCCGACAGGCGCCCGCGCGCCGCAGCGCAATCCGCCCTTTTAGACGGCGATTCGAGGATTTGGCGTCATGGATTCATTGCAACTGCAGGACGAGACGATCGTTGAAATCGCTTTGATCCATCTCGCCTTCGCCCGATCCGAACTTGCCGTGTCCGACCTTCCCTCCGACGCCCTGCAACGCGCGATCGGCCATATCGAAACCGCGATCTTCGGCCTCGCCAGCCTCGCGCCGGACTTTATCCGTCTCCGTGGCGCCACGGATCGCAGCTTGAGCTAGGCAACGACGCCCCCCGCTTGTCTCACCTGGACGCGAGAAAGCCGCGCCCCGCCGCGATCAAATCACGAGCAGCAGCGCCGAAAGCGTGAAGAAGGAAAAGAAGGTCGCGCCGAGCAGCGCGGCCGCGGCGACGCCGTCTTTATCATAGGGATGGGCGAGCAGCGGGTAGACCGACGCCATCGGCCCGGCGGCGTAGATGATCGCCGCCTTTTTCAATTGCGGATCGAAACCGGGAAAAAGCAGCAGGACGCCGGCCACCGCCAGCGGATGCACGAAAAGCTTGGCGACGACGATGCGCGGCGCATCCCAACTCAATCCGCGCAGCGACAGCCCGGCCAGCGTTCCGCCGATGGCGAATAGAGCCGCCGGCGTCGCGGCGTTGGCGAGCAGGTCGACAGCCTTGAACAACGCCGATGGCAGAGGGGCGCCGATGGCCGATGCGGCGGTCCCCGCGAAAATGGCCAGCACCATCGGGTTTCGCGTCAGGCGCCGGAACACGAAGAACAGGATTTCGTGCAGGGGATCGTCCTGGCGGCTCTCGCTTTCGGCCAGACCGAGCCCCAAGGGAAAGATCAAGATGCTCTCGACGATGAGATTGAGGGCCAGCGCAATGGCCGCGCTGGGGCCGACCATCATCGCGACGATGGGAAAACCGACAAAGCCGCTGTTCGACGCGGAAGAGCCGAGCCCGGCCATGCCGCTCGCCGCGAGCCCCCTTTTCTTCGCAAAGCGCATGAAGCCGAACATCAGCGCGAAGGAAATCAGCGAGCCGACGCCATAGGCGGTCAGATAGTTCAGATTCAGGATCTCGTTGAACGGGCGCTGCGACAAGGCGCGGAAGATGAGCGCCGGCAGCGCGAACCGGATGACGAGCACGCCGATTCCGCGAATTTCCTCTTTGGTGGTCACGCCGAATCGCGTGGAGGCGAAGCCGAGCGCGATGAGCAGGTAAATCGGCAAGGTGATGGAAAGCACATGGCTCATGGCGGCGCCTGATTCGGGGTTTGGCGCAAGAATCGCCGCCGAACCGTTCAATCAGTCTCCAGTCGCGCCCAATCGTCAATAAGGAAAGGACCGCCCGCCCGACCGCAGGCGCCCTGCTGGCGCGGATTGTCGTTATTCTCCCAATCGAGAGCCGCTCCAGCGCGATTTCGCGCTCATCGGGCGTAACGAAGCTACTGATTGCCCGATTTGCAGAAAAAATATGCGCCAATTGCCTAAAACATTCTCAGAACGGGCCTATGCTTTTTTGATCAGCCAACGTAGCCTCAGGGCAGAGTTGGCCGCTAGGGTTCCGGTCTCGCTTGCGAGATGCTGGTCCGAGAGCAGCCTCCCGAAGGGAGACATCCTTCGGACGCACGGCGGGACAAAAGCCCGGGAGACCTCGTAAGCCAAGGGATTGGCAATACGATGGTCCATGCCGATCCCTCATCATGTTCAAAATCTGTGTAACCAGATTTGAGGGATGGCCAGATGCGCAAACACAGCTTCCTCCGCACCCTTTTTCTTGCCGGCTCGATGCTCGGCCTGAGCATGGCCGGCGGCCAGGCCGAACCGAAGAAGAGCTTCAAGGTCGCCTGGTCGATCTATGTCGGCTGGATGCCCTGGGGCTATGCCGCCGACACCGGCATCGTCAAGAAATGGGCCGACAAATACGGCATTTCAATCGACGTCAAACAATTCAACGATTATGTCGAATCGATCAACCAATATACGGCGGGCGCCTATGACGCCGTGACCATCACCAATATGGACGCGCTTTCGACGCCCGCCGCTGGCGGCGTGGACACGACCGCAATGATCGTCGGCGATTTCTCGAACGGCAATGACGCCGTGATCCTGAAGAACAAGGATAAGCTCGCCGACATCAAGGGCCAGAACGTCAATCTGGTCGAGTTTTCCGTCTCGCATTACCTGCTCGCCCGCGCGCTCGACAGCGTGAAAATGAGCGAGAAGGACGTGAAGGTGGTCAACACCTCCGACGCCGACATGGCCGCCGCCTATAAATCGGCGGAAGTCACCGCCGTCGTCACCTGGAACCCGATCGTCAGCGAGATTCTCGGCAACAAGGACGCGCACAAGGTGTTCGATTCCTCGCAGATCCCGGGCGAGATCATGGATCTGATGGTCGCCAACACCCAGGTGTTGAAGGACAATCCGGCCTTCGGCAAGGCGCTCGTCGGCATCTGGTACGAGACCCTCGACAAGATGCTCGCCCCCAACGCCGAGGGCAAAGCCGCGCGGGAAGCCATGGCCAAGGCCTCGGGCACCGACCTCGCCGGCTTCGACAGCCAGCTCGCCTCGACGAAGCTTTTCGCCAAGCCTGCGGACGCTGTCGCCTTCACCCAAAGCAAGGAGATCGCGACGACCATGGATCGCGTCCGCGCCTTCCTGTTCGACAAGGCGCTGCTCGGCAAGGATGCGAAAAGCGCCGATGTTGTAGGCATCGAGCTCGCCGACAAGAAAGTGCTCGGCGACGCCAAGAACGTGAAGTTCCGCTTCGACCCCAGCTTCATGATGCTCGCCGCCGCCGGCAAGCTGTAAGCGTCTGGCCGCCGTCACAGGATCAGCGACATGCGTCTGTTGAATCGAAGGCCCGGCAGGGGCCAGGAAATCGTGCTGACCGCATTGCCGTTCCTGCTGACGGCGGCCGCCTATCTGATCTTTTCCGCGCTGCGCCTCGCGGAAAATCCTAATGACAAGCTGCTGCCGTCGCTCAGTGCAATGGCCGATGCGGTGCGGACGCTCGCCTTCCATGTCGACGTCCGCACGGGCACCTACATCTTCTGGGCCGACACTTTCGCCAGCCTGCAAAGGCTGGTGACGGCTCTCAGCCTCGCCACCATCATCGCTTTGGTCATCGGCCTCGCCATCGGCCTGCTGCCGACGATGCGCGCTTTGCTCGACGATTATATCGCGGTGGTGTCGATGGCGCCGCCGCTCGCCTTGCTGCCGATCCTGTTCATCGCGCTCGGTCTTGGCGAGGCGGCGAAGATCGCGCTTATCGTCATCGGCTGCACGCCGGTGATGATCCGGGACCTCGCCTTGCGCGTCAGCGAATTGCCGCGCGAACAATTTCTCAAGGCGCAGACGCTTGGCGGCAATACCTGGCAGATCGCGCTGCGCGTGGCGCTGCCGCAAATGTTGCCCCGTCTGATCGATTCGCTGCGCCTGCAGCTCGGGCCGGCCTGGCTGTTCCTCATCGCCGCAGAGGCCATCGCATCGGACTCAGGCCTCGGCTATCGCATCTTTCTGGTGCGCCGCTATCTCGCGATGGACGTGATCCTGCCTTACGTGGCCTGGATCACTCTGCTCGCCTTCATTTCGGACGCCGCGCTGCGCCTGCTGCAGGCGCGCGCCTTCCCGTGGTTCGCGGCGGCGAGGGCGTCATGAGCGGGATCAAAGTCGAACAGGTCTGGAAGGAAATCGGCGACCAGATCGTGCTGGAAGACATCAGCCTGGAGATTGCGCCGCGCGATTTCCTGATGCTGGTCGGCCCCTCCGGCTGCGGCAAGACCACCTTCCTGCGCATGCTGCTCGGCGAGACCGCGCCGACGCGGGGACGCATCCTGCTCGACGGCGAAATCCTTCCCGCCGAGCCGGACAGCCGGCGCGGCGTCGTCTTTCAGCGCTATTCGGTGTTTCCGCATCTGACGGCGCTCGGCAATGTCATGCTCGGCGCGGAGCTTTCGGATTCTCCCCTTCTCGGCAAGATCTTCGGCGCGCGCAAAAAGGCCGTTCGCGAAGAGGCGCGCGCGCTGCTGGCGGAGGTCGGGCTCGACCACGCCGAGGATAAATATCCCGCCGAAATGTCCGGCGGCATGCAGCAGCGTCTGGCGCTGGCGCAGGCTTTGATGCGGCGGCCGAAAATCCTGCTGCTCGACGAGCCCTTCGGCGCGCTCGATCCCGGCATTCGCGGCGACATCCAGGCGTTGATGCGGAAGATCTGGAACGAGTGCGAACTGACCGTCGTCATGGTCACGCATGATCTCGCCGAGGCTTTCCGGCTCGGCACGCGCGTCCTCGCCTTCGAGCGTCGCCGCGACCGGCCGGAGGAGAAGGAGCGCTTCGGCGCGACCATCGCCAAGGACATCACCATCTGGCCGCCGCGCATCGCCGGCGCGCCGAAAACTTCGACCAGCCCCGGCCGGGACGACCCGGCTGCGACAGGGGCAGAGCCGGGACGGCCCGGAATTCACGAACCGAGGCAGTCATGAGTCTCACCGAGCAGCAAAAGGCGGAAATCGCCGTCAATCGCGCCAATTACGAAAAGCTGAAAGCGGCCGGCCAGGGCGCCGCGCCGCGCGCCTTGCCGCCGCTGACGCCCAAAGGCGGCGCGGCGCTCGCGCCGGAACATATCGTCGCGCGGGAGGCCATTCCGGGCGGCTGGTATTGGTATGGCCGGATCCGCAGGGGCGACACGCTTCGCCTGGGCAATGCGGACGGCCGCTCCTCGGCCTCGGTCATCGCCTGGAATGCGCAGGACGTCTCCGAGCGCATCAATCATGCCGACACGATCAAGATTCAGTGGAGCGCGGCGCCCCGCAAGGGCCGCGTCATCCTCTCCGACATGGGCAAGGTGGTCTTCTCGATCACGCAGGACACCAGCGGCGCGCATGACGCGCTGGTCGGCGGCTCGAACGCCGCAACCAACGCCAGAAAATATGGCGGCGCCCCCCGCAACACGCGCGACAATTTCATTCTCGCCGCGACGAAACTTGGCCTGACGTGCGCCGACATTCCGCTGCCGGTGACTTTTTTCGCGCCGGTGGAGGTCGACGCGGACGGAAAGTTCATCTGGAACGAGGCGCAGCGCGCGCGCAACGATTTCGTCGATCTGCGCGCGGAGCAAGAGCTGTTGGTGGCCATCTCCAATTGTCCGCATCCGCTCGACCCGGCGCCGGACTACGCCCCCGGCGCGATCGAGCTGACCCGCTATCGCCTGCCGGTTCCGGCGGACGATTTCTGCCGTACGGGCAGTGCGGAAAGCATCCGCGCTTTCGAAAATACCGACGCCGAGCGCGCCTGACTGGAGGGAACCATGAGCCAATTCATCTGCGCGCCCTCGTCCCGCGATCCCGCCGGCGCGATCTACGATTTCGAGATTCCGGCCACCAAGCCCTGGTCCCATATCCTGCGCAAAGGCCAAACCTTGCGCATCGTCGACAGCTACGGCCAGCAGGCGGTGGACACTTTGTTCTACAATGCCGAGGATTTTTCCGAGCGCTATTCGGCCAATG
>NZ_JAYSBG010000161.1:0-7778 GCF_041915505.1 Rhodoblastus sp.
GTCGCCATCGCTAAAGGCTACGGGCTCGAGGCGACGCAGGTCGATTCCGACGACGCCTTCGCCGCCGCCTTCGCGCGGGCGCTCAAGGCCGGCCGACCTTCCCTGATCGAGGTTGCAACCGCCTGGATCGGGCCCTGAGACCACGCCCTCCCGGCGTCTGGTGGAGCATCGCAGTGACGATCGCCTTATATTCCTATCCCACTCTTTTTGGCGTGGCCGACAACAACGGCTATGGCCTCAAGATTTTTGCTTTCTTGCGGCTTGTCGGTCTGCCCTTCGTCCATGAACATCTTTTCGACGCATCGGGAGCGCCGCGCGGCCAGCTTCCCTACATCGTCGACGGTGGCGAAACCGTCGGCGACAGCGAAACCATCATCGCCCACCTCACACGGCGGCACGGCCTTACGATCGATCGCGCCTTGAGCGAGAAGCAGCGCGCGCAAAACCTGCTTGTGACGCGCCTGCTCGACGATCTCTATTGGGTGATGTCCTATTCGCGCTGGAAGGACGACCGCTATTGGCCGGCTTTTCGCGCCGCGCTCCTGCGCGAACATCCCAGCCTGACCGAAGAAGGATTGGCCAAAGCGCGCGAATTCAATTTCCAACGGTATTTCTATCAGGGAATCGGCCGCTATGAGCCGGACGCCGCTTACGAACGCGGACTCGCCGATCTTGGCGTCCTTGCCGACTTCATTCCCGATGGCGGCTTTACCCATGGCGCCGAGCCGACCAGCGTTGACGCCGGAATATACGGCTTCATCGCCAATATCCATTTTTTCGACATCGACACGCCGCTCAAAAACTTCGTCGCCTCGCGGCCGAACCTCGTCGCACATTGCCTCGCGATCCACGAACGCGTCATGCACAAGCAATCGGGCGGGGCAAGCCGCTGACCTGCTTTTCATTCATGAGCGCCGATTTGGCTCACGCCATCGGCGCTCAATCTCAGGCCCGGAGTGGGCTCGGCGCGCGGGCGTTCTTGTGGATGGCGTCGGCGAAAATCGGTTCCCAGGTGCGGATATGCTGCTTCAGCAAGGCCTTCGTTTCTTCGACCTTGCCCGCGCGCGCGAGTTCGACGAGCCGGTAATGTTCGGCGACTGAGGCGACCTGCCTTTCGCGGCCCGCCCGCGAACTGATGCCGTAAAGGCGCATCTTGTCTCTCAGGCCCAGCGCCATTTCCGTCATCAGCGCATTGCCGGCGGCGGCAATATAGGCGTGGTGGAAACGCCTGTCCGCTTCGAGATAGGCCGGAACGTCGTCGTTATCCACCGCGAGTCCGACCTCGTCGGCATAGCGTTCGATTCCGTCGAGCCCCTTGCCGCGATTGAGCGCGACGATTTCAGCGGCGCGTGCTTCGATGAGTTCGCGCAGGTCGAAAAGATTGTGCAACTCGACCAGCGTCGGCTCAACAACCTTGAATCCACGATTGCGCATCGGCTCGATCAGGCCATTGCGGGCGAGTTCGAGCAGCGCCTCGCGCACGGGGGTCGTGGATACGCCAAGATCGGCCGCCAGCGTCGGCGCGGAATACATTTTGCCTGGCGCGCTTTGGCCGGAGATGATTTCCGAGCGCACATGCTGAACGATCTGTTCGCGCAGATTTTTTTCCAATGTTCTTTCCTGACGGCGCTTTTCGCATTTATCCTGACGTTCGCGAGCGGAGCCTCGCGCCGCAGCAAACCTGTCAGCCAAGATTATAATGCGTCACGATAATATATTACAAGAGTTTTGGCAAGCCCTGGCGTCGCGCGCGGCGGCGCCCTTTGCGACGCGACGGCGCCGACGGTGGCGCGGTTGACGTCCGGCCGAAACGACAACCGAGCCGAGGAGCGTCGCGGCAGCCGTACGCGGAAAGCGCCTTCCGCCTTGGCGGAGCGTTTCGTGCGGCTGGCGGAACAATGGTTCCCCGACGCCTATGTGTTCGTCCTGCTTTCCGTCGTGCTGGTCGCCGCGACCGCGACATTGCATGGCGGCTCCCCGCTAGCGACGGCGCGCGCCTTCGGCGACGGATTCTGGACCCTCATCCCATTCACGATGCAATTGGCGCTGATGGCGATCGGCGGCTATGTGTTGGCGACATCGCCGCCGGCCAGCGCCTTTCTGGCATGGCTGGCGGCGCGGCCCGCTTCCGGCCGCTCGGCCGTCGTGGCCCTCGGCGTGCTCAGCATTGGCCTCTCCCTCCTGAACTGGGCGCTGAGCCTCATTTTTTGCGCGCTTCTCGTGCGCCAGCTCGCGCGCCGCGACGATATAAGGCTGGATTATCGCGCCGCCGGCGCCGCCTCCTATCTGGGCCTCGGCTGCGGCTTCACGCTTGGCGTCAGTTCCTCGGCGGCGCAAATGCAGGCCAACGCCGCCAGCATTCCGGCGTCTCTGATGCCCATCACGGGCGTCATCGCCTTTTCGGACACCATCCTGACCTGGCAGAACGGCGTGACGATCGTTGTCGTCACGCTGCTTTCGGCCGTCGTCTGCCGCCTGACCGCGCCGGACGATTTTTCCGCGCGCACCGCGCAGGATCTTGGCGTTTGCCTCGATGACGGGACAGCGGCGCCGGAACCGTCGGCGCGTCCCGGCGATTATCTCGAGCACAGCCCGATCCTGACCATTCTGGTGGCGCTCATCGGCTTGGGATGGATATGGCAAAGTTTTCGCGAGGCCGCGCCGTCGCAGACGATCTCCAGCCTCAACACCTACAATTTCATCTTCCTGTTTCTCGGCATTCTGCTGCACTGGCGGCCGCGCAGTCTCCTCACGGCGTTTTCGCGCGCGACCCCGTCCATCGCTGGCCTGCTCTTGCAATTTCCATTTTACGGCGCGATTGCCCAGATGCTGACGAAGGTCCCGAACGCGACGGGCGCCACGCTTTCCGACGCCATCGCGCGATGGTTCGTCGACGCCTCTGTCAATTCGACCGCCTTCGCTTTTTTCGTCGGCGTCTATTCGGCCTTTTTCGGGTTTCTGATCCCGTCGGCCGGCGGCAAATGGATCGTGGAGGCGCCCTATGTCATGGCTGCCGCCAATGAGGTGCGGGCGCATCTCGGCTGGACCGTGATGGTCTATAACATCGCCGAAACGCTCCCGAACCTGATCAATCCGTTCTGGATGCTGCCCCTTCTCGGCATTCTCGGCCTCAAGGCCAAAGACCTGATCGGCTATACAGCGATCCAGTTCATTATCCACTTTCCAGTCGCCCTGTTTCTCGCTGCGCTTTTCATGGCGACGTTCGATTACAAGCCGCCGGTCGCGCCCTGACGCCCTGTCAGCCGGTCGGCCGGTCGCTGGCTTTCAGCGGCGGCCCGAGGAATTCGACGCCCCATTTGACGCCAAAAGCGTTGAGAAGGGACTGGTCGGGAATTCCATTCCGCATCGTTCCCGCCAGCTCCGTGAAAAAGGCTTCGGCGTCGAGCGCCGGCGCCATCAAAATATATTGCCGGGCCGGCCTGTCGGTCACATTGACGAAGCCATGTTCTGCGCCGCCGGGAATGCTGACCACGTCGCCCGCCTCTGCGTAGAAACGCCGTCCGTCCATTTCGTAAAGATAGCGTCCCTCAAGGACGCGAAAAATCTCCGCCTCCTTGTGGCGGTGCCGCGGCGGACCGGCGCCGGGCGCGTTGATCGTCTCGATGAAGCAGAAGGCGCCGCCGCTGGCCGAGGGGGGCATGCGAACGAAGAGGTCGAGACCGATGGCCGGGATCTTGATCGGCGTTTCGGCTCCGTGGGAATGCAGGAAGGAAATGTTCATCGATGCGACCTCTCGCTGTTCGGGTTTGCGACCGTGATTTCGAGGAAGGTGTCCGGCCCATAATGCAGGGTGTTCCTCGAAAAATAAGGCGGAACCTGCATGTCGAATTGCGCGTGGCCGTGGCTGACGTCGCTGCGCAGCAGATCGGTGCGACTGCCGATATCGAGCCGCAGGCGCTCGCCCGGCTTCAGAACGACGGGCTGAGGCGTCAGGCTGAAGCGCAGGAGGACCGGATCGCCCGGCGTCAGCGGCTCAGGTGTATCGATGTCGATCGCGATCTCGGTTGCGGTGGAGCGCGCCGCGTCGATCCGGCGGCAGGCGGGACGGATCGAACCCATCGACAGGATCTCAACGGTCCCGTCGCGCGCGACGCGCCCCGTACGGGCGATGATATGGGAGTCGAGTTCATTGCAGCTGAAAGAAAGGTTCAGCGTCACCGGGCCGGTCAGCTCGATTTCAGTCTCGATCGCCAGTTCGAAGCTCAGGACCTGATTGGCGACGTCATCAAATCCCGGCGTGACGATAGCGCCGAACGGCACAGCCGCCCATCGGTTCGACCCCGCTTCCGGAGCGCGAACGAGCCGGTGCACGACGGCGTCGGCGCCATTGGAAGCCGGGTAGAGCCGCAACGGCGCTCCGCCCGGGAGAGGCCAGTCGGCGGCGGCGCGAAAATCTTCGGCCCCAGCGGCCCAGTAGCGCACGCGCGGCTGGGCGGCATAGCCGTTCTCGGCGCCGTAAACGAGATGATCGAAAAAGGAGAGCGCCTCCAGCTGCCAATGATAGGCCGGCAGTTCAAATTCCGCGGGACCGATGATGAGCCATTTGCGGTCCGCAGGCGTGGCGGCGTTTTCAAACAGGTCATACGAACCGAACTGGTGCAGGTTGAGATAGCCCGGATTCTGCACGACGACGAAGGGCGCCTCTATGGCGTGTAGCCCGCCGGACGGGCCGTCGGGCAGCGGACAGCTTGCGCGCGTCTTGCTGTCGAGCATCAGGGCGGCGAAGGTTTCGCGCGTCGGGCACGCCGGCTTCAGCCGCTCGAAGCCTTTCATGATGCGGGCCATGCGCCGTCGCAGCAGCGGCTCCCACAGTCGTTTCAGCGGCGAGTTCGTGATGTGGCTCACCACGGCGCGGGCCAAAGGCGGCACGCGGAGTTTGAACTGGAACGGCGTGAAATTCGCCCCCGCCCAAAGCGCGAAAAAATCCGGCTGTGGCGCGCCGCCGTACATGGCGATGTGCCGGAAATAATCGGTGCAGGTCTCGATGGCGAAAAAAGCCTTCAAGGCGGGAGGGCGAAGACGCGCGACCTGCAACTGGGTGAGGCCGTAATAGGATGTGCCGAACAGCACGACCTGCCCGTCGCACCAGGACTGTTCGGAAGCCCATCGGATGATTGTCGCGTGGTCTGCGACGTCGGCGTCGTTCAGGAAGACCGCATCCTCGCCGCCGGAACGGCCCATGCCCCGCCGGGTGACAATGACATGGGCGTAGCCGCGATCCGTGAAAACGGGCGGGCTGCCCGTCTCATTATTGCCGGCTGGAACGCCTGCGGCCTGCAGTTCCTTGGAATAGGCGGCAAAAGCGATGACCGCCGGATATCGCCCCGGGTCCTTGGGCAAATAGACGTCGGCCGCCAGGGCTACGGAAGGCGCGACCTCGATCATTTCATCCGCCAGCACGCGGCAGCCGAGGCCGGAGCGCGCGGCGGGCCCCGGGGTCCAGCCGGCGAGCTGGGGGCCGGAGAGCCCCCCTTTCAGCGGGATCAGATTGTCCCAGAACCCCGGCCAGCTTTTCGTGGTTTTCATCTCGCTTCGTCCGAATTCGAGCCCGTTCAACAGATCGTCTTCCCCGCCGCCAGTGTCGCGTCCCGGCAATCGGGCTCCTGATCCTTTCACGACGTCACTTCGTCGAACAGGTCTCGCTGTCGCCATCGCGGGTCAATGTCGCGCTCCTGCCCTTGATCCAGAATTCGACGCCCTTGCCGGCATAACGCCCCCCCGTCGGCGGACATCACTTGCGGCAAGACGATGGTCTCCCCGGTTTCGAAGGTCAGCGCGACGGTCCCTGCCTCCGTGCTCGGCGGCGAGAACCGGGCTGTCAGTTTCGCGCCGCCGCTGCACGCGTAACGCGCCTCGGTCGCGCGGGCCTGCCCGACGAAGGCCAGGACCGTGATGGCGCCCGTGAAGCAGGCCCGCAGGGAAAATATTCGATTCATGCAATCGTTGCTTGATGCTGGATCGCGCCCGTCCGGTCGGTTGACGCCCTGCCGGGCGGCGTCATGAAGTCGTCTGCCGACAGTGACGCCTCGACAATCAATCGCCAAAGTGCTGGGCGGCGTAATCGATGCCGGCCTGCACTTCCCCCATCGCCTGTTCGATGAGTCCGATGGCGATCGCCTTGTGACCGCCCTTGTCGGGCGTGGCCCGGCGCAGCGAATAAAGAGCGCCCTGAAGCTGTTCCAGAGCGCGCTCCATATTGCCCTGATAAGCGAGGGCGTCGCCGCTCGAAGCGGCGAGCAAGGCCGTCGCTCCGGCGCCGGCTGTCGCCATGTGGAGGAAATGGCGACGTGAAGCCTCGTAGTTCGTCATCAGTCCGTTCCTTTCGTTTACAGGCAAGGTCATAGCGCGGCGGCGGCAAGCCGACGCACCGGGGAGGAGTGTAATCAAGAGCCTGAAACGGCAATGGACGGCGTGCTCCGCGCCGGTTCATGCGGGGTCAGCGACGGGAACAGGCCGCCCGCGTCCTTTGGATAGCCGGCGGCCGCCATAGCGCGGGCCTTGGCCTCGAAATAGGCGCGCGACCAGCGCAGACGTTCGCCCTGTTTCGATTGGCCGACTGTTTCGGCGATGCTTTCGAGGCTGATCGGACGGCCGGCATTGCCCCAATCGCCCTCGGTCACCTCATCAATGACGGTAAGGATGCTGCCGCCGGCGCCGCCGCCCGTGACCTCGGCGATGGCGGTGGCCACCCAGGCGTGAACTTCGTTCTTGTGGGCGATGTTCATATAGCCTTCGGGTATGGCGATATGGACCAGGAATTTGCCGGGCGGCGCGACGTAATCGGCGCCCGTGCTGCCGCCGATCCACCAGTCGTCCTCGGCGAAGGCGGTGAAGAACACCCAGGCGAAGCCGCGGCCGCCAGGCGTATTGGCGCCTCCCTCCATCCGGATCAGCACGTCGGTGAGTTTTTGGGCGAGTGCGGCCTTGGCCTGTTTGTCGAGGCTGCCGGCGGCGTAGCGGACATCCATGATTGGCATGATCGGGCTCCTTTGCGCCGTGGCGCGTCGATTTTCAGGCGGCTTCGGCCTGTTTCTTTTCCCAGACCTTAATCTTGTCGTCGTCGATCATCGCGGTTTCGACGATGAAGACGTCGGTGGTGTCGGCGGCTTCGAATTCGAGCGTTTTCACGCCCGACACGCCGAGGCTGTCGCGGCGACCGAGAACCGTGTCGCCGCAGGTCAGCGTTCCATCGGCGACGAAAAGATAGACGCCATGTTCCAGCGAGCGCGGGATATAGGTGAAGGTCCCCCTGCGATCGGTCGCCAGGCGCGACACGCGCAGATCCTGCGGGAACGGCAGGGCGCCGTCGGCGTCGCCAACCAGCTGCACGATCTGGTTGCGGCGCGTCCGCAGATCGAAATGACTGCGATGGTAGGAGGGCGAAAGATAGAGCTGGTTCGGCAGCACCCAGAGATAGATCGCGTTCATATCCTCGGGGCTGATGCTCAACTCGCAATGCTTGCCGCCCGAGCCCGCCGAGAAGACGTAATAATCGCCCTGGCGCAGCCGATCGACCGTGCCTTCGCCGGCAGTGTTGATATGAGTCAGCTCGCCTTCGAGCACGAAGGCGCAGATCACGAAATTATGGTGCGGATGCATGTTGTAGCCGCAGCCGGCGCCGTGAAAGGTTTCGTCGCCGAAGACGCGGATGGGGCCGAAACCGGGACGGCCGGCCTGATATTGATGGAAGTTGAAGCTGGACTCGCGGCTGATGAAAGCGCCCGGATGTCCGGCGACATAGGACGCGCTCGCGCCAT
>NZ_JAYSBG010000162.1:0-7760 GCF_041915505.1 Rhodoblastus sp.
TTTGCGGGGTTCACGGCGGTGAGCGACGTGAGCCTCCGCGTCCGGCGTCATACGATCCACGCGCTGATCGGCCCCAATGGCGCCGGAAAGACGACCTGCTTCAATCTGCTGACCAAATTTCTGGAGCCGACCCGCGGCGCGATTCGCTATGAGGGCCGCGAGATCACGCGCTCGAAGCCGGCCGATGTCGCGCGACTCGGGCTGGTGCGGTCCTTCCAGATTTCGGCGGTGTTTCCGCAATTCACCGCGCTCGAAAATGTCGGCATCGCGCTGCAGCGCGCGCGTGGCGATTCGTTCGATTTCTGGCGTTCTGACCGCACGCTGCGGCAATATGATTCGCGCGCCCGCGCGCTGCTGGAAGAAGTCGGCCTGACCGAATGGGCCGAGACGCGCGCCGGCGAAATGCCCTATGGCCGCAAGCGGGCGCTGGAAATCGCCGCGACCCTCGCGCTGGAGCCGCAGATGATGCTGCTCGACGAGCCCATGGCGGGCATGGGCCATGAGGATATCGACCGCATCGCCGAACTCATCAAGCGCGTCGCGCAGGGCCGCACCGTGCTGATGGTGGAGCATAATCTGAATGTGGTGGCGCGCATCTGCGATCGCCTCACCGTGCTGACGCGCGGAAAAGTGCTGGCGGAAGGCGATTACGCGGAAGTCTCCGCCAATCCGGCGGTGCAGGAGGCCTATCTTGGCGCGCAGGCGGCGGGGGGCCCCGCACATGGTTGATCCGTTGCTCGCCGTTTCCGATCTTCACGCCTTCTACGGCGAATCGCATGTCCTGCACGGCGCGGCGCTGGAGATCCGGCAGGGCGAGATCGTCACGCTGCTCGGACGCAACGGCGCCGGCAAGACCACCACGCTGAAATCGATCATGGGCATGATCGGCAAGAGGCGCGGCTCGATCCGCTATGACGGCCGCGAGACCATCGCCTTGCCGCCGGAGCGAATCGCACGGCTCGGCGTGGCGCTGTGCCCGGAAGAGCGCGGCATTTTCACCAGCCTCGACGTCGAGGAAAATCTGCTGCTGCCACCGAAGATCGCGCCGGGCGGCCTGAGCCTCGATGAAATTTTCGAGCTGTTCCCGAATCTGCGCGAGCGCCTGAAAAGCCCCGGCGGCAAATTATCCGGCGGCGAGCAGCAGATGCTGGCGATCGGCCGCATCCTGCGCACCGGCGCCAAGCTGCTGATGCTCGACGAGCCGACCGAAGGTCTCGCGCCGGTCATCATCCAGCAGATCGGGCGCACCATCGAGAAACTGAAAGCCCGGGGCTTCACCATCCTGCTGGTCGAGCAGAATTTCCGCTGGGCCTCGGCTTTGGCCGACCGGTTCTATGTGATGGAGCATGGCCAGATCGTCGAATCGTTCGAAAGCGCGGCGCTCGCCGCCAATATGGACAAACTGCACGCCTATCTCGGCGTTTGATTGGAATGGCGCGCGAAGCGCGCCGAAAGGGAGGGGAAATGCTGAAGCGATCTTTTGCCGGCGCGGCCGTCGGCCTGTTCATCGCGGGCGCGGCGTTCGCGGATGACAAAACCATCAAGGTCGGCGTGCTGACCGATATGTCCGGCCCCTATGCCGATGCGGGCGGCGTCGGTTCGGCGGTCGCGGCGCAAATGGCGATCGAAGATTCCGGCATGCTCGCCAAGGGCTGGAAGATCGACCTGATTTCCGCCGACCATCAGAACAAGGCCGATGTCGGCTCCAACCTGGCCCGCGAATGGATCGACCAGGGCAAGGCCGACGTCATTCTCGACGTGCTGACCTCCAGCGTCGCCCTCGCGGTGAACCAGATCGTCAAGGAAAAGAACAAGGTCGTGCTGATCTCCGGCGCCGCCAGCTCCGACCTCACCGGCAAGGCCTGTTCGCCAAACACGATCCACTGGACTTATGACACCTTCTCCCAGGCCAATAGCACCGGCAAGGCGATCACCAAGGCGGGCGGCGACAGCTGGTTCTTCGTGACGGCCGATTACGCCTTCGGCAAGGCCCTGGAGCGCGACACAACCGCCGTGGTCGTCGCCAATGGCGGCAAGGTGCTCGGCAACGCGATGGCGCCGCTCAACAGCGCCGATTTCTCCTCGCAACTGTTGCAGGCGCAATCCTCCAAGGCCAAGGTGATCGGCCTCGCCAACGCCGGCGCCGACACCGCCAACGCCATCAAACAGGCGGCGGAATTCGGCCTCACCCAAGGCGGCCAGAATCTCGCGGCCTTGCTGATGTTCCTCACCGACGTCAATGCGCTCGGCCTCAACGCCGCGCAGGGTCTCGAATTCACCGAATCCTATTATTGGGACCTGAACGACCAGACCCGCGATTTCGGCAATCGCTTTTCCAAGCGCATGAAGAACGGCGCCAAGCCGACCATGGTGCAGGCGGGCGTCTATTCCTCGCTGATCCATTATCTGAAGGCGATCGAGGCGCTTGGATCGCCCGCTGACGGCGCGGCCGTGGTCTCGACCATGAAATCCATGCCGACCGAGGACGAAGCCTTCGGCAAGGGCTATATCCGCCAGGACGGCCGCAAGATCCATCCGGTTTATCTGCTCAAGGTCAAGACGCCGGCCGAATCCAAATATCCCTGGGATTACGCGACCGTGGTCGCGACCGTTCCGGGCGAGGAGGCGTTCCGGCCGCTGGCGCAGAGCGAATGCCCGCTGGTGACCAAGTGACCCGCGCCAAAACGCGCGGCCAAACCGGGGGGATCGCATGATCCCCCTGCTCGGCGTGACGACCCAGGCCTTGTTCGCGCAATTGCTGGTCGGGCTCATCAATGGCGCGTTCTACGCCATGTTGAGCCTCGGCCTCGCCGTGATCTTCGGCATGTTGAACATCGTCAATTTCGCCCATGGCGCGCTCTATATGATGGGCGCGTTCTTCGCCTGGTTCTTGCTGAACACGTTCCATATCGGCTATTGGCCGGCGCTCCTGCTCGCGCCGCTGGGCGTGGCGGTTTTCGGCATGATTCTGGAGCGGACCATGCTGACCCGTCTCGCCGGGCTCGACCATATCTACGGCCTGCTGCTGACCTTCGGCGTCGCGCTGATCCTGCAGGGCGTGTTCCAGAATTTCTTCGGCGCCTCCGGCCAACCCTATCCGGTGCCAGACCTGCTCAAGGGCGGCGTCAATCTCGGCTTCATGTATCTGCCCAATTACCGCGCCTGGACCATCCTGTTCTCGCTCGCCGTCTGTCTCGCGACCTGGTTCGCGATCGAAAAGACCCGGCTCGGCGCTGTCCTGCGCGCGGCGACCGAAAATCCACAACTGACCCGCGCCTTCGGCATCAATGTGCCGCGGCTGATCACCCTTACCTATGGTTTCGGGGTCGGGCTCGCCGCGCTCGCCGGCGTGCTGGCGGCGCCGATCTATCAGGTGCGGCCGCTGATGGGCGCCGATCTCATCATCGTCGTGTTCGCCGTGGTGGTGATCGGCGGCATGGGCTCGATCATGGGCTCGATCGTCACGGGCTTCCTGCTCGGCCTCGTCGAAGGCCTGACCAAGGTGGTCTATCCGCAGGCGGCCAATACGGTCGTCTTCGTCATCATGGTGCTGGTGCTGCTGGTCAAGCCGGCCGGCCTGTTCGGCAGGAAGGCGTGACATGACGGACATCGCCCCTCCCGCCCGCGTTCCCGCCGAAAAACCCGCGACCGAACTCATCGCCATGCTCGTGTTCGGCGCGCTGCTCGTGGCGGCGCCGGCGACGGTCTATCCGTTCTTCCTGGCGCAGGCTTTGTGCATGGCTCTGTTCGCCAGCGCCTTCAACCTGCTGGTCGGCTTCGCCGGCCTGTTGTCGTTCGGCCACGCCATGTTCCTCGGCGGGGCGAGTTATATCGCCGCCGAAGCCGCCAAGGTCTGGGGCTGGCCGCCCGAAGCCGCGATTCTCGCCGGGACTCTGGCCGCGGCCTTGCTCGGCCTCGCCTCGGGCGCGCTGTCGATCCGCCGCCAGGGCATCTATTTCTCGATGATCACCCTGGCCTTGGCGCAACTGGTTTATTTCTTGGCGCTGCAGGCCCCGTTCACCCATGGCGAGGACGGCATTCAGGCCGTGCCGCGCGGGAAATTGTTCGGCCTGATCGACCTGAGCAACGATCTGACGCTCTATTATGTCGTGCTGGCGATCTTCCTGTTCGGCCTGTTCGCGATCTATCGCATCGTGCATTCGCCGTTCGGCACGGTGCTGAAAGCGATCCGCGAGAACGAGACCCGCGCCATTTCGCTCGGCTATCGCGCCGATCAGTACAAGCTCACGGCCTTTGTGCTCTCCGCCGCGCTCGCCGGCCTTGCCGGCGCGACCAAGGCCATTGTCGCGCAAAGCGCCACCCTCACCGACGTCCATTGGACCATGTCAGGCGAAGTCATCCTGATGACTTTGGTCGGCGGCATGGGGACCATCGTCGGGCCGGCGATCGGCGCCTTGATCATCGTCTCGATGCAGAATTATCTCTCGACCTTCGGCCAATGGGTGACCGTGATCCAGGGCGCGATTTTCGTCGTCAGCGTGCTGAGCTTCCGCCGCGGCCTGATCGGCGAGATCGCCCGCCGTTTCAAGCTGTCGCTGTGAGCTTCCATAGCGTATTCGCTGGCGCGGCCCTTCGGGTCAAGCGAAGTGGATGCCGGTTCGCGTAAAGAACCGTAGGTCCGCGAAGCGAATACGCGCCCAAACAAGAATCGAGATCATTTCATTGTTTCTATGAAACAATGAAATGATCAATCGCCGGCGGCCGCCGGCTCTTTTGCCTCGGCCTTCTTTTCCGCAGCCGGCTCCGGCGCGCGCAAGGGACCGGGATAGGCCGCCACCGCCCGCACGATCAATTTCTGCTCCTGGGTGTGGATGATCCACCAGCCGCCGATGACGCCCAGCACCGCGAGGCCCAGCGCGATCTTGCCCAAGGGCCCGGCGACATGTTCGAAGGCGTCGCCGAAGGCGTAGCCGCCCAGCCCGAAGATCACCGCCCAGGCGATGCCGCCGGTGGCGTTGTAGAACAGGAATTGCCCCCAGCTATAGCGGTTCACGCCGGCGAGAAAGGCCGCGAAAATGCGCAGCAGCGCGATGAAGCGCCCGAAAAACACGATTTTCGCGCCGTGGTTGTCGAACAAATATTGGCCGAGCTTGATGCGGTCGTCGGTGAGGCCAAGCTTGGAGCCATGTTTCAGCAGCAGCGGCAGGCCGAAGCGCCGCCCGGCCCAGAAGCCGACATTGTCGCCCAGGATCGCGCCGGCGGCGGCCAGAATGATGACCAGCTTGATGTCGAGCAGACCGGTCGCGCCCGCGAACATGGCGGCCAGCACCAGCGCCGTCTCGCCGGGCAGCGGAATGCCCGCGCTTTCCAGCGCCACAATGCAGAACACCGCCAGATAACCGTGCTGGGCGATCAGAGGCTTTATCGTTTCGATGAACATCTGGCCTTCCATTCGCGCCCGCTGTCGCCCCGGCGCGAGACCGAGGCAGGGCGCCCTTTCCCTGCATTTAGGGCAATAATGTTGAAAATCCCTTGGCGTAACCGAAAGTTACCTTTCCCTTTCGCTCGACCCGGCGAGGCCGAGCGGACCGGGAAGCGCCGCTTTCGCGCGTTCGATCAGCGCCTGCTCGTTCTTTCGGTAATGCCGCCAGGCGGCGAAAATCAGACCGAGCGCGACGAGAAAGCCCGCCGCGCCGAAAGGACCGGCGATCCTGTGGAATTCCGCGCCGAGGAAATAGCCGCCGAGGCCGAATGTTGTGGCCCAGACAATGCCTCCGGCGGCGTTGTAGAGGAAGAAGCGCCAGGGCGCCAGCTTGTTCGCGCCGGCCAGCACGGCCGCGAAAGCCCGCAGCACGGCTACGAAACGCCCGAAAAACACGATGGCCCCGCCGAAACGCGCGAACAGATATTGCCCGAGCCGCAGCCGGTCCTCGTCGAGGCCGAAGCGCCGGCCATGGCGGACAAGCAGGCCGAGGCCGAATTCCCGGCCGAGCCAGAAGCCGATATTGTCGCCGAAAATCGCGCCCGCCGCCGCCGCGGCGATAATGACGGCGATCGAGCCTTCCTGCGTCCGGCCCGCGACGACTGCCGCCGTGACCAGCACGGTCTCGCCCGGCATGGGGATGCCCGCGCTTTCCAGCGCCACCAGGACGAAAATCGCCCAAGGACCATAGTCGGCCAGCAGAGAATGGAGCTGAAGCAAGCGGCCCTCTTGAGAAAGGGGCCGTTATCCCCGCCTTCATGGGCGAAAGCAAGCGAGGGGCAGAAAAAGGCCGCCCCGGACGGGACGGCGGCTGTCTGTCAGGGACGAGGCCTTCAGCTGTAGAGCGCCTTCAATTCAAGCTCGCGGCGCATCAGCGGGCCGGTCCTGGCCTCCCAATGCCGCCGGCGGGCTTCGCCGCCGCTGGCGTGGCGCACCACTTCCAGCGATACGTCCCAGGCGTCTTCCAGCGCCGTCTCCACGACATGGCGCAACCCGGCGAGGATTGGCATTTCGCTGCGGAACATGCCGGTTTCAAGGATTTTTCGCAGCATCGGGCTGGCCTTGCGGTCGTAATCCGACACCAGCCGCGCCACCAGCGCGCCCGTGGTGACGCCCGCCCGCCGCGCGGCGGCGGCGACGCGGCGTTGCAGCTTCCCGCCGATACAGGCGAGGGCCGCCGCGGCGACATGTTCATTGGCGCAGGTGCGGAACAATTCGCTCGTTCGCATGCAACTCTCCGATCTCGAGGCGCGCTGACGGGTTTTTGCTCTGATTATGCGTCCGCGCGCGGCATTTCGGGGAAAAACCGTTCCAGAAACGCAACGCCATTGGGAACGGATGAATGATACCAATGAACGAGGACGACGAACGAATCACAATGGCGTGAGATTCCCGAAACGGGCCGCGTGCCAAGGTCGCAGCTTAACCTTTCGTTAACCTTTCGGCGCGCCCGGCCCATAGCCGGCGAAACGCTCGACCAGCGACAAAACCTCGGTTTCGGACAGGATGACCGGCCCGCCCGCGAGGCTGGCGAGATAATGCAGCCGGGCCAGGGTTTCGAGTTCTCCGGCGAGCCAGAGCGCGCGCTTGAGGTCCGGCCCCACTGCGATCATGCCATGGCTGCCGAGCAACACGCCCTGTCGCGGCCCGAGCCCCGCCACCGCGAGCGCCGACAATTCCGGCGTGCCGAACGGCGCGTAATCGGTACATTCGATGCGGGCGCCGCCGAAAGCCGCGATCATGTAATGGCTGGCTGGGATCGGCCGGCGCAGCATGGACAAAACCGTCGCATAAGGCGCATGGGCGTGCGCCACGGCCCCGACATCCGGCCGCGCGCGGAAAATGTCGCGGTGGAAGCGCCATTCGCTCGACGCCTTCAGGCCGGTTTTCTTGTCGCGGACGGGCGCCTCGGCGCCGAGGTCCATGGCCACGATCATGTCGGGCGTCAATTCGTCGTAATCGACGCCGCTCGGCGTGATCAGCATGCCGTCGCCAAAGCGCGCCGAAATATTGCCGGCGGCGCCCTGGTTGAAATGCTGCGCGTTCATCGCGCGGCAGGCCGCGACAATGGCCTCCCGCGCCGCCCGCTCCGCCTTGCTCTTTGCGCCGTTCTTCTTCTCGGCCCCGCTTTTGCGCGCCATCACCAGCTTCCGATATTGGGCGCGCTGGCCCAGGGCTCGCGCGCCGGCAAGGCGGCGCCCTTCTGCAACAATTCGATGGAAATGCCGTCCGGCGTGCGGATGAAGGCCATATTGCCGTCGCGCGGCGGCCGGTTGATGGTCACGCCGGCGGCGGCGAGCTTGTCGCAGAAACCGTA
>NZ_JAYSBG010000163.1:0-7755 GCF_041915505.1 Rhodoblastus sp.
AATGGGCGCGGACGCCGAGGATATCGGCCTGACCATCCACCCGCATCCGACCCTGTCCGAGACCATCGGCCTCGCGGCGGAATTGTTCGAGGGCACGATCACCGACCTGATCCCACCCAAGAAGAAATAGGCCGCTTCACACAACGATAAAGCCGCCGGGCGCCCCCGGCGGCTTTTCATTTTGCGACGGCCCCGATCGTTCAGGCGGCGGCGCTTTCGGCCGCGTCGATGGTCTCGGCGCGCGCGGCCAAAGCGACCCGGATATAGACCGGAACCTGGCGTCGCGATTTGGCGCGCGGGAAAGGCAATTCCTCGACGCTCTTGCCTTCCGGGTAGAGCGCCTGAAACTCATGCCAATTGTCGAAATTCATGCGGTCGACATTGTCGATGAAGGTCTCGGCCGGAGTGTTTTCGGCCAGGATCAGCGAATGATCGTCAAGTTCGACATGATAATAGACGAAGACCTGCGGGACATGCGTCTCGCGGATAATCGAGGCGCCATTGACCAGCGCGCCGGCCTGGATCATCACGCCCTCGACCAGCAAGGCGTGATCGGGCGAAACCAGCAGGTCGCGGGACGGCGTGTTTTCGGCCAGCGCGCCGGCCTTGACGCGGATCGGCAACACGCGCGCCGGATCGGCGAACAGCGTGGAAACCGTCTGCCGGCCAAGCCAGTTGACGGGCTTCGCCACACCTTCCGCCGTCAAGACCAGATCGCCGGGTTTCAATGTTTCGATCGCCGCCTCGCCATCAGGCGTACGGATCATGGAGCCGGCCATGAAGCAAATCGTAATCGTATCCACCGTGGCGGTGTTGGCCACGGTGATGGCGCTCATCGCCGTTCCCGAGGCAAAAGTGTAACTCTGCGACGACGAATGCGCGGCGTTCCAGATCGTGAGCGTATTGCCGCTAACGACGTAGGTGTCGCCGGCGCCGAAGCTCTTCAGCTGAATCTTGTCGGTTCCATCGAAGCCGGTGATGGCGCCAAGATGAACATTGGCCTGCGCCGTCACCACATTGATGAAACTCGCGCCCGTCCCATTCATGGTCAGGGTCGGATTGATTGACGCCGCGCCGAAGGTTCCGCCGCCGGTAATCGTCAGGGTCGTTCCGGTTTCGAGATCGAAGGTGGTGGCCGAACCGGAGGCGTCAATCGACGTCGTCGCGTTGAGCGTGAGCGCGCCCGACGACACCTTGACGGTCCCGGCCCCCGTCAGGGTCGCAGTGTTGATCGTGCTCGTCCCGGTCGTCACGATCGCCGCATAGGCGTTGATCGTGATCGCCCCGCTGACGGTCAATGTGTCGGCGCTGATCGCCAGCGTCGTCGTGTTTTGGAAAAAACTGCTGCCGGACAGGCTCAATGACGACGCGGCGCCGGCCGTTCCCGAGAGCGTGACCGTATAGTCGCCTATGGCGCCGGGCGATCCGATCGTCACACTGTCGGAAGACGTCGGAATTCGGGCTGGGCTCGTCCCGGTCCAGTTGCCGGCGACGTTCCAGGCGCCATTGGTCCCAACGTTTTTCCACGAAATGTTCGCCACAGAATTCTCCCGATCGGAATCGCGCCAGACGGTTCGTAAACGCTCGACGCCGCCGCCACAGATTAAGCCTAGCAAACGGACGTGCTAAAGAAAGACGCATGATACAAATTACGAATTAGATGATACGATCTGCAAATTAAGACGATGCCAGACGGGCATCGCCCGTTCGGGCGCAAACCATGGACGTCGTTGTCCACCCTCACGCCAGGGAGGCCGATCTGACGCTGACAGATCCACAGAAGCCCTTCGTTCTGACCGCCCCGCCCGAGAATCCTTCTTCGTCGACCTGTCTGGACATCATCAACGCCGGCTTGTTCCGAGCCGTCCCAGCCTCCGATGAGGCCGCAACCTCGCTACATGCGCTCATCACGGGAATGTTCGCCCTGGTCGAGACCCGTTCGGCGGCGCGCGGGCTGATTCGTCCGGCCGCGCTGCTCGCGCAAACGCCGCTGGACGTCTTCGCGGTGCGGCTTCAGGTCTCTGGAACGCTGGACGGACAGGCGGGGGAGAAAAGCGCCACCGTCCACGCAGGGAGCCTGCTCCTTCTCGACATGCGGCAAACCTGCGACCTCACGCCCGTCGGCGCCGGGCGTGAGGCGCACGATGTGACGCTTTGGGTCCCGCGCCGCAAAATGCTCGCGGCCATCAGCCGCGATGAACTGCTGCACGGCCTTGTCGTTCCGGGCGCGTCGCTCGCCGGCGCAGTGCTCGGCGGCGCGCTCCGCTTGCTTGCCGAACAGGCTTTGAGGGCGTCGCGAATGGAGATGGACGCCCTCTGCGACGGGATCCTGGCGCTGATGGGCAAGGCGCTCGCGCCCGGATTGAACGGGCTTGGCGCCTCCGCCACGCCCGGCGCCTCATTCACCACCATCCGCCGCCATATCGACCAACATCTGCATCAGCCAGGTCTGAACGCCGACAGCCTCGCCCAAAAGTTCGGACTTTCGCGCGCCTCGCTTTATCGTCTGTTCGAACCGGCGGGGGGCGTCGCGCTCCATATCCGCAAGGCGAGGCTCAACCGCGCCTATCAGGAGATCGTCGGCAGCGAGGGCTCCGGGCGCCGCATCGGGCCGATCGCCTTTTCACTCGGCTTCAGGAACGTCAGCGCCTTCAACCGCCTGTTCAAGGCGCATTATGGCGTCACGCCCGGCCAGGCGCGCGCACGGACGGGCGCTGTCGAGTCCGCGCCCGCCGCCGCCCCCGCGAACGCCGAAACGCAGAACTCACTCGCCTTTTGGCTGGCGCGGATCGGCGCGCCGTCACAAGACGCTGCGATGCGAAAGCCGGAGTGAAGCGGCGCGCGAGCGCTGCTCCCTCATTTCGGGAAGAAATTGTCCCGCGCCGTCGCCGTCACCGTCCCCGCCGCGTCTTTGGCGGTGAAAATGAGGGGCGTCGAGGCGGCCGGAACCGCGTCGGGGGGCGCCATCACCATCACACGCAATTCCAGCGTCTGGTCGGGGCCGACCGTGGTCTGGGTCGGATTGGGGGCGTCCATGATCTTCAGGGTGAGACCGGGCGCGCCGGACACCGATAGATCGATCGCCCGGTCGTTCGGCTGCTTGTTGAGCAGGCGTATCGTAAAACCATTGCGGACGCCGCCGTCGGACATGGCCACCGCCATCGGATTGCGGTCGTGCAGCACGTCAACGCCGAGATCGGTGCGGGTCGCGAGCTTCCAGACCATGATCCCTGCGACCAACGCGATCATCGCCGGATAGATCAGGGTGCGCGGCCGGATCGGGCGAAAGATCGGCGCCAGCCCCTCGGCGCGGCGCTGCATGTTGATGTCGGTGTCATAGAAAATCAGCCGGGGCTTGCGGCCGATTTCCTTCATGACATTGTCGCAGGCGTCGATGCACAGCCCGCACTGGATACAGCCGAGTTGCGAGCCGTGGCGAATATCGACGCCGGTCGGGCAGACCGCGACGCATTGCTGGCAATCGATGCAATCGCCCGCCGGCTGGCCCTTGGCGCGGGCGGCCTCGGCCTTTTTCACCGACATGCGCGGCTCGCCGCGATCCTGCTCGTAGGACACGTTGAGCGCCCATTCGTCGGTCATGGCCGCCTGAATGCGCGGCCAGGGACACATATAGATGCAGGTCTGCTCACGCAGATGGCCGGCGAAGAAATAGGTCGTCAGGGTGAGGATGCCGATCGAGCTATAGGCGATGCCCGGCGCCTGGAAGGTCAGGAGCTGCTTCACCAAGGTCGGCGCGTCGGCGAAATAGAGCACCCAGGCGCCGCCGGTCCACCAGGCGATCATCAGCCACAGGAAATGTTTCAGCCCGATCTCATAGGCATGACGCATCGTCATGCCCTTCTTGTCCTTGAGCATGCGCGCGCGGCGGTCGCCTTCAACCCAGCGCTCGACGGCATAGAACAGATCGGTCCAGACGGTCTGCGGGCAGAGATAGCCGCACCAGACGCGGCCCGCCACGGCGTTCATCAGGAACAAAGTCATGGCCGCGATGATCAGCAGGCCGGTGAAATAATAGACCTCCTGCGGCCAGAGCTGGATGAAGAAGAAATAGAACCGCCGATGCGGCATGTCGATCAGCACGGCCTGGTCGGGCAGGTTCGGCCCGCGATCCCAGCGCACGAAAGGCAGCAGATAATAGACGCCCAGAGCGACGACCAGCACGGCCCATTTAATGCTGCGGAACGTCCCATGGGTTGCCTGCGGATAGACCTTCTTCCGCGAAGCGTAGAGGGGGCCAGTGATGATGGTGTCGTCGTTCATCGGAAGTCCTGTCCCGCACGAGCAAATAGCGGCCAAGCGCCATGATTGTGGGTCCAGTCCCGGCGCGCCGCATTGATTTGGAACAGAATAATTCTATATTCGAATATTGCAATATTACTATTTCGGCTGCGCGGGATAGCCGGCCTCCGAAATCGCCTTGGCGATGGCCGCCGGATCGGCGGCGGCGGGCATCACCGTCACCTCGCCGGAGGCGAGATCGACCTTCACATCCGCGCCGGGCGCCACGGAAAGCGCGGCTTTCCGGACCCTTCCGGCGCAATGGTCGCAGGTCATGTCGGAAACGGCGAAAACGGAAATGGCGGCTTCGGGCACGGCTGGGACTCCTTCGGAACGAGAGGGGACGGCAAATTGTCGCAGGCGCAGGGCGTTGCCCAGCACGAACAGGCTTGAACAGGCCATGGCGGCGGCGGCGAGGCTCGGATTGAGCAGCACGCCCCAGCCTGGATAGAGCGCGCCCATGGCCAGCGGGATCAGCAGAATATTATAGCCGAAAGCCCAGACCAGATTCTGCTTGATCGTGCGCAGCGTGGCGCGCGACAGCGCGAAAGCCTGCGCAACCTTGTCGAGATCGCTCGACATCAACGCCACCTGCGCGCTCTCGACCGCAATATCGGTTCCGGCGCCCATGGCTATGCCGACATCGGCCGCCGCCAAAGCCGGCGCGTCATTGATGCCGTCGCCGACGAAAGCGACCGGCCCGGTCCTCGCGAGATCGCGCAGCACGGCGACCTTGCCCTCGGGTTTCTGGCCGGCGAAAATCTCGTCGACGTCGGTCTTCGCGGCGATAGCGCGGGCGGTCGCCTCGCGGTCGCCGGTGATGAGCGCGACCCGCAGGCCGAGCGCCTTGAGGGCGGCGACGGCGACGCGCGCCTCGGGTCGCGGCGGGTCGGAAAAGGCGAACAAACCGGCGGGCTTGCCGCCGATCGCGATGAAGAAACAGGAGGCGCCCTGCCCCGCCAGCCTCTCCGTCTCCTGCGCGAAACCATCCGTCGGCGCGCCCAAGACGGCCAGCAAGTCGGCCGAGCCGACCGCCACCGTCTCGCCGTCGATCTCGCCGGTCACGCCAAGGCCCGGGCGATAGGAAAAATGCGCGACCGGCCCGGCCTCCGGCGCGCCGCGCGCTTTCGCCGCTTCGACCAGAGCCCGGCCGAGCGGATGCTCCGATTGCGCCTCGACCGCCGCGGCGAGCGCCAGCAATCGGGTCTCGTCATGGCCCGCGCCGGCGACGATCCCTGTCAGGACTGGCTTGCCCTGCGTCAGCGTGCCGGTCTTGTCGAAAGCGACGGTGGTCACGCCGCACAAGGTCTGCAAGGCGTCGCCCTGGCGGAAAATGACGCCCAGCTCCGCCGCGCGGCCGGCGCCAGTCACCAGAGCGGCCGGCGTGGCGAGGCCCATGGCGCAGGGACAGGCGATGATGAGCACATTGACCGCGCTGACCAGGGCCAAAGGCAGCGCGGCGACGCCACCGAACGCCAGCCAGAGCGCGAAGGTCGCCACAGCCAGCGCCAGCACCACCGGCACGAAGCGCGCGGTGACGCGGTCCGCGAGATCCTGGATAGGCAGCCGCGCGCCCTGCGCGGTTTCGACCATGCGGATGACGCCGGCCAGAAAGGAGTCCGCGCCCACTTTCGTCGCGCGGAACGCAAAGGCGCCGGCCAGATTGACGCTGCCCCCGATCACGGAATCGCCGGGCTTCTTGGCGATCGGAACGGATTCGCCCGAAACAAAACTCTCGTCGATATGGCTCGCGCCTTCGACCACCACGCCGTCGACCGGAAGGGCTTCGCCCGGCCGCACTTCGACCACATCGCCCACCAGCACCTCGCCGACCGGCAGGTCGCGCGCGGCGCCGTCGCGGCGGACATGGGCGATTTTGGGCTGCAGCCGCGCCAGCTTGCCAATGGCGTCGGCGGCGCGGCCGCGCGAGCGCGCCTCCAGCCAGCGGCCGAGCAGGATGAAGGCGACAATGGCCGCCGCCGATTCGAAATAGGAATGGCGCGTCCCCTCCGGCAAGACGCCGGGCAGGAAGGTCGCGAGCATAGAATAGAGCCAGGCGGCGCCGGCGCCGAGCGCGACCAGCGCGTTCATGTCCGGCGCGCCGCGCAGCAGCGAGGCGAAGCCAAGCGTGAAGAAGCGTCGGCCCGGGCCGAACAGGACCAAAGTCGTGAGGATCGCCGGGACGATCATCGCGCCCTGATGACCGAAGGCGGCATGGGTCCAGCCGGCGAAGGCTGGAATCATGTGGCCGCCCATTTCCAGCACAGCGACGGGCGCGGCCAGCGCAGCGGCGAGCAGGAAGCGGCGGCGCATGGCGGCGGTTTCGGCGGCTCGGCGGGCGAAAGGATCGTCCTCGCCAGCGCTCTTTTCCTCCAGAATCGGCTCATAACCCGCGCGGCGGACGGCTTCCGCCAGCGCGGCGGGCCCGACCGCGCCCTCGAAGGCGTCGACATAGGCCCGTTCGGTCGCAAGATTCACCTGCGCCGAAACCACGCCGGACACCGATCTCAGCGCTTTTTCGACATGGGCGACGCAGGAGGCGCAAGTCATGCCGCCGACGCCGAATTCAAAATGGGCCAGGCGCGGCTCATAGCCCGCCTCTGTCACCCGCGCGGCGACAGCGGCAAGATCGGCGTCCGGTGCGAGCGTCAGATCCGCACGCTCGCCAACCAGATTGACCTGGGCGTCCAGCACGCCCGGCGCGCCTTTCAGCGCCTGCTCGACATGGCGGACGCAAGCCGCGCAGGTCATGCCGCTGACGCGCAACGCCAGCGCACGCTCATGCTCCATTTTGACCGGAATATTCATGAGATCGTATATAGGCGCCGCGATGCGGCCGGTTCAACCGTCTCCGGGCTCGTCCGGCAAATTCGGACGCGGAACGCGTCCGACCCAGCGCCCGGCGTGAAAGGCGCCCACCTGCGAGACGAAAAAGGCGAGCGGCAGCAGATTCACCCACAGCCCGAAGGCCCAGCCCTGCAGCACCAGCACGAACCAGCCGATCAACAGGATGGCGGCGAAAACGAACGTCCCGTCGCGCGCCTCCAGCTCGCCGATCAGCAGCGGCCGCGTCTCGCTGACGACGCCGAGCACGAAGGGAATCGTCAGCAGGAACAGCACATTGCGCAGTTCATAGGACAGGAAGCCCCATCCCGGCAGCGACTGGTTCAGCAGGATCGCGACCACCGGCGAAGCGCATAGCAGCAAGGGCAGAATCAGCACTGGCCAGCGACGCTCGCCCTGCTCATTGCGAAACATATGCCCCCGCGCGCCTTGCCGCCGCCCCTCGCGGCCTATGTGGCTATTTTGCGGCGCCGCGGCGTCTCAGTAAACCGCCTTTTGGACCGGCTGGGCGTAATAGGTGTTGAGGATCGAAAAGCGCGGCTTGGAATTGTCGATATTGATCGAATCGCGGCCGTGCCAGCTCGTGCGCAGGAAATCATAGGTCGGGTGGAT
>NZ_JAYSBG010000164.1:0-7714 GCF_041915505.1 Rhodoblastus sp.
TTCCGTCGGATTTCGGCGCGCTTTTCCGGGCTTTCGATCCGGATGAGGCGCCAGGGCTGGCTGTTGCCGACCGAAGGCGCGATCTGCGCGAGATCGAACAGCGAATCGAGCAGGTCCTCGGGGACGGCATCCGTCCGGAAGCGGCGCACATCGCGCCGCCAGCGCATCAATTCAGCCAGCTCTTCGCGAAAATGCGCATCGAAAACGGGCGTCCGCGTCATGATCGAACCTCGGCGACGCAATGAAAGAATGAGCCGGAAACCAGCCCCCGGCGCGAACCCGCCGGCGCCGGCGCGCCGCCATAGGCGTCGGCCGCCAGCGCCATCGGCTCATCGGCGCCCAGAGCGACGATACTGGCATAATGAAACTCGTGGCCGCGAAATCTGTGCCCTTTTGGCCCCAGCGCGCAATCGGCCAAAAGCGTGACGTCGCGATAGCCCAGCGTCATCTTGCGCTTCGCGAAGGAGGTTTGCACCGAAAGCAGCCCCGCCATGGGATGAACGACGCCTTGCGCGTCGGTCAGGCTCTCGCCCAGCACCATATAGCCGCCGCATTCGCCATGAACCGGCCGGCTCGCGGCGAAGGCCCGCAGCCCATCGAGAAATCGCTGATTGGCGGCAAGCCGCCCGGCGTGCAATTCGGGATAGCCGCCCGGCAGCCAGAGGCAATCGGCGTCATGCGGCGGCGCCTCGTCAGCCAGCGGCGAAAAGAACCGGATTTCGGCGCCCTGCCCGCGCCAGCCGGCCAGCAGATGCGGGTAGAGAAAGGAAAAAGCCGCGTCGCGCGCGATGGCGATGATCTGGCCGGGCGGGGCCAACGCCGCGCGCGCCAATCCCGAGCGTTCCTCCGCCGCGACCCGCAAAGGCGCCGCCAGCGCGAGAACGGCGTCGAGATCGACATGGGCGGCGACGAAATCCGCCAAAGCCTCCAGCCGCGCCTCAAGCGCCTCCGTCTCGGCCGCCTGAACCAGACCGAGATGACGCTCCGGCAGCACGACCTCCGCCTGTTTCGGTAAGGCGCCCAGAACCTTGAGGCCGGCGGCTTCGACGCCCTCGCGCGCCAGCCGCAGATGGCGGGGGCTGCCAATCTTGTTGAGCACCACGCCGGCGACTTTTACGCGCGGGTCGAAACGCGCGCAGCCCAGCGCCACCGCGCCGGCCGATTGCGCCTGACCCGAGGCGTCGAGCGCCAGCAGCACGGGCAGGCCCAGAGCGGCGGCGACATCCGCCGAAGCGCCCGTGCGGCCCGGTTCCGCCGGCACGCCGTCGAACAGGCCCATCGAGGCTTCCGCGATCAGCAATTCGGCGCCATCGGACGCCTGCGCGGCCAGAGCGGCCAGCAGCCCCTCGTCCATCGCCCAGGAATCGAGATTGAGGCTGTCGCGCCCCAAGGCCGCCTGATGGAAGGCCGGGTCGATATAATCCGGCCCGGATTTGACGCCAGCGACCGCGACGCCGCGCCGGCGCAGGGCGCGCATCAGCCCGAGCGTCAGCGTGGTCTTGCCCGATCCGGAACGCGGCGCGGCGATGAGCAGCCCTTTCGCGCTCATGCGAAAAAATCCTTTCGCGTCGCCCCGCCGGCGCGGTAGCACAGGCCATGGACGAAATCCCGGACGAAAACGCCCCGAACCTGCGGCGCGGCTGGACGACCGGCGCCTGCGCGGCGGCCGCCGCCCGCGCGGCCTATGCCGCGCTGATGGGCGGGGAATTTCCCGATCCGGTGACGATCCGCCTGCCCGGCGGCCAGACCCCGGCTTTCGCGCTGGCCCTGACCGAATGTGGCGAGACCTTCTGCCGCGCCGGCGTGGTCAAGGACGCTGGCGACGACCCCGACGTGACCCATGGCGCGACGATTATCGCCCGCGTCTCGCGCGGCGCGCCGGGCGCGGGCGTGACCTTCGCCGCCGGCGAAGGCGTCGGCGTGGTGACCAAACCGGGCCTGCCGCTGCCGGTCGGCGAGCCGGCGATCAATCCGATGCCACGCAAGATGATCCGCGAGGCGATCGAGGCCGAGGCGGCCGTCTGCGGCGGGACGACCGACATTCATGTCGAAATTTCCATTCCCGGCGGCGCGAAGATCGCCGAGCGCACGCTCAACGGCAGGCTCGGCATTGTCGGCGGCCTGTCGATTCTGGGCACGACCGGAATCGTGACGCCCTTTTCCTGCGCCGCCTGGATCGCCTCGATCCATCGCGGCATAGACGTCGCCCGCGCCCTGGGGCTGGACCTCGTCGCCGGCGCGACCGGCTCGACCTCCGAAGCCGCCGTCAAGGCGCTGCACGGCCTGCCCGAGGAAAGCCTGATCGACATGGGCGATTTCGTCGGCGGCATGCTCAAATATCTGCGCCGGCATCCTGTGCGTCGCGTGGTGGTGGCGGGCGGCATGGCCAAGATGACCAAGCTGGCGCAGGGCCTGCTCGACCTTCATTCCAAGCGGGGCGCGGTCGATCTTGATTTCCTCGCGGGCTTCGCCGATGGCGAAACGGCGGAGAAAATCCGCGGGGCCAATTCCGCCAAACATGCGTTCGAGATCGCCGAAGCCGCCGGGCTGGATATTGCCGGCGCGGTGGCTGAGGCCGCGTGGCGCACGGCGGCCGCCCCCCTGCGCGGCGCCGGGAGCGAGCTGGAAATCGTGGTGTTCGACCGCAACGGCGGCCTGCTGGCGCGGACCGGCCTGCGTCCCGTCGGCGCCTGAAACTGAAAGCTGATGCGCGTCGTTGCGAGGAGCGTCCGCGACGAAGCAATCCACGCTACGGCCCGCCCGAGAGGCGGATTGCTTCGCGGAACCCGTCATCGGACCGGCCGAAGGCCGGATCCGTTGGCTCGCAATGACGGCTGCATCGCAATGTCTCATTCGTCCTCCGCGACGGTTCCGTCCGGACGGACATAGCCGCCGCGATAGCGGCGTCGATAGTCAGGATCATAGAGCGCGCTTTCGCGGAAATCCGCCGCGCCGAGCGCCGGGCCGACCAGAACGAGCGCGGTGCGCTCCATCGGATTGTCGCGGGTCGCGGCGAGGATGGTGGACAAGGTCGCCTGAACGATGCGCTCGTCGGGCCAACTCGCGCGAAACACGACGGCAATCGGGCAATCCGGGCCGTAAAAGGGCGTCAGCTCCGCGACGATCTTATCCAGCACGTGAATGGAGAGATGGATCGCCAATGTCGCGCCGGTAGCGGCGAAGGCGGCGAGTTTTTCCTTTTCCGGCATGGCCGAGGCGCGGCCCGATGTGCGCGTCAGCACCAGGGATTGCGCCACTTCCGGCAGCGTCAATTCGCGCTGCAAGGCGGCGGCGGCGGCGGCGAAGGACGGCACGCCGGGCGTGACGTCATAGGCGATGCCGAGCGCGTCGAGCCGTCGTAATTGCTCGCCCATCGCGCTCCACACCGAGAGATCGCCGGAATGCAGCCGCGCCACATCCTGATCGGCGTCGCGGGCGCGTAAAAATTCGGCCTCGATCTCGTCGAGCGTCATCGGCGCCGTATTGACGATGCGCGCGCCGAGCGGACAATGCGCGAGCAATTCTTCCGGCACCAGCGAGCCGGCGTAAAGACAGACCGGGCAGCGCGCGAGCAGGTCGCGGCCGCGCAAGGTGATGAGATCGGGCGCGCCGGGGCCGGCGCCGATGAAATGGACTTTCATGATGTCAGCTCGTCTGCTGGCGCGGCGAGCGCGCAGGTCACATTCTTGCTCGCGCGGCGCGGCGCGATCAATCGCGCGCGGGGACCGCCGCCCATCAAGGCCGTCGCTTCCGCCACGCTTGCGAAGCCGGTCTTCTCCAAAGCTGCAGCGGAAGGCGCGGCCCCCCGCGCGAAAAATTCTGGCTGGCGGGCGGCGAATTCCGCCTCGTCCAGAAAGACGATGGCCATGCCGAGTTGCGCCGCCGCCTCGCGCAAGGCCGCATGATCCACCTTGCGCGCGAGCGTGAACAAAGTTGCTTCGGCATAGGCCGGAGCCGCCGCAAGCATGCCGCGCACGAGCGCGCAAATCTCTGCCGCCGTGGCGCGGCTGGAACAGCCGAGGCCGATGGCGATCATGCCGACCATGGCTTGTCATAGGTCCATTGCAGGATCGGCAACGCCTGCCGCAAAGCGAAAAATCCGCCGAGTTTTTCGGCGCGTCCGATCTGCGCCGAGAGCAACGCGCCGCCGAGCGCGCCGTGTCGCGCGACGAGCAGGGCCTGGGTCTCCAGCGTCACGCCATTGACGACCAGCCGCCCGCCCCGCGCCAGCGCGTCGAGCGCGGAATCGAGCACGCCCGGCATCGTAACGCCGCCGCCGACGAAGATTTTGTGCGGGCGTTTCAGATCGCGCAAGACTTCCGGCGCGCGGCCCTCAACCACCTGCAAATGCGGCGTGCCCAGAGCCAAAGCATTGCGACGGATGCGCGCCGCGCGCTCTTCATTGGCCTCGATGGCGATGGCGGCGTTTTTCTCATCCGCCAGCAGGAATTCGATCGCCACCGAGCCCGAGCCGGCGCCAATATCCCACAGCAATTCGCCGCACCTCGGCGCCAGAGCGGACAAAGTCAGCGCGCGGATGTCCGCTTTGGTGATCTGGCCGTCATGCTCGAAAAAATCGTCGGGCAGGCCCGGCGCGCGCGGCAGAATTTTCGCGTCGCGCGATGCGACAAGATCGAGCGCGATGGTGTTGAGCGCCTCGACATCGTTCAGCGAAAAATCACGCGCGACCGTCGCGCGCACGCGCTCGCGCGCGCCGCCGAGGTGTTCGCAGACGGTCAGGCGCGAGGCGCCGAAGCCGCGCTCGGTCAGCAGCGCGGCGAGCTTCTGCGGCGTCGTTTCGTCCCACGACAAGGCGATGATTTTCCCGCCGTCGAACAGATGCGGAATGATCCTTTCGAGCGGGCGGCCATGCAGCGTGACGAGCGCGCAATCCTGCTGCGCCCAGCCGAGCCGCGCCGCGACCAGACTGAAGGCGGAGGGCGCCGGCAGGCAGGTCATTTCTTCCGACGGGATGAGCCGCGCCAGCACCGAACCGACGCCATAGAAAAAGGGATCGCCCGAGGCGAGCACGACGATTTTCTCGCCGCGCCGCGCCAGAATTTGCGGATAGGCCCCGTCCATCGGCGAGGGCCAGGCCAGCGTTTCGGCGGCGAGCGGCGCGGCCAAAGCGAGATGGCGCGCGCCGCCGACGACGAGCGCCGCTTGCGCCAAGGCCTCATTTGCGGCAGGAGACAGGCCAGCGCGGCCATCCTCGCCAAGGCCGACCAAGGTGAGCCAGGGTCCCGCGCTCATGGCGAAATCTCCCGTGGAGCGCGACCTTGCGCATTCTCATTCTCGGCGGCACGACACAGGCGAGCGAACTGGCGCGGGCTTTGGCCGGCCGCCCCGATGTAGCGCCGCTGCTGTCGCTCGCCGGACGCACGCAAAATCCCGCGCCGGCGCCGATTCCTTGCCGCATCGGCGGCTTCGGCGGCGCCGAGGGACTGGCGACCTTTCTGCGCGACGAAAAATTCGACGTCCTGATCGACGCCACCCATCCCTTCGCGGCGCAAATCTCCGCCAACGCCCGCGTGGCCAGCGCCATCAGCGGCGTTCCCCTGCTGGTCTTTTCGCGCCCCGCCTGGGCGCCCGGCGCGGGCGATCAATGGCGCGAAGTCGCGACCATGGCCGAGGCCGTCGCCGCTTTGGGCGAGGCGCCCCGCCGCGTCTTTCTCACCCAGGGCCGGTTGCAGCTCGCGGCCTTCGCTGCCGCGCCGCAGCACTTCTATCTGGTGCGCGCCATTGATGAACCGGACGAATTGCGCCTGCTCCCTCACCACAAATTCATTTCCGCGCGGGGGCCATTCACGCTTGAAGGCGAACGCGAGCTGATGCGCGGCGAAGGGATCGAAATCCTCGTCTCCAAAAACAGCGGCGGCGAGGCTACGGCCGCCAAGCTCGCAGCGGCGCGCGCGCTGAACATTCCGGTCATTCTGGTCGCGCGGCCGCAAGCCGAGGGCGCGGCGGAAGTCGTGCGTCTCGAAGAGGCTCTGGCCTGGATCGAGGCTCATCGACCCAACCCGTAAGAGCGCGGCGTCAGCAGCCAGGGCTCTCTGCCCGGGCGCGCGACGAAGCGGGTTTCAGACGAGCCGATCAGCACCAGAGTCGCCATATCGACGAGGCCCGGATCGGCCGTCGCGAGATCGCTCAGCACGATCCGTTCGTCGGGCCGACCGACCGCGCGGGCGAAGGCCACCGGGGTCTCCCCGCTCTTGGTTTCTCGGAGCAAGTCGAAGGCGTCAAAAATCTGGCGCGGCCGCGCCTTGGAAGCGGGATTGTACAAGGCGATGACGAAATCGCCCTCCGCCGCCGCGCGCAGCCGCTTCGCAATGATCTCCCAGGGCTTCAGGTTGTCGGACAGCGAGAGCACGCAGAAATCATGGCCCAAAGGCGCCCCAAGCCGCGCCGCCGCCGCCAGCACCGCGCTGACGCCCGGCACGACCTGAATGTCCAGCGCACGCCAGACCGCCTCGCCCTGCTCGACGGCCTCGAGCACCGCCGCCGCCATGCCAAATACGCCGGCGTCGCCGCCCGACACCACCGCCACCTTGCGGCCCGCCTGCGCCAGCGCCAGCGCGTGGCGGGCGCGGTCCAGCTCGACGCGATTGTCGGTCGGAAAACGCTCAAGCCCCGCTCGCTCCGGCACGCGGTCGGCATAGGGCTTGTAGCCGATCAGGGCATCGGCTTCAGCCAAGGCCGCGCTCGCCTCGGGAACCAGCCATTTGTCCGGGCCGGGGCCGAGGCCGACGATGAAAACTTTGCCCGTTTCGGTCATGGCCGCCGTCCCTGCCCGCTCACCAGAACGATGGCGAAATAGGGCGCGGAATCGTCAGCCTTGTCAGCGAGCTTCATCACCTTCTCGCCCGCCATCGTGCCGCGCTCGACATAGATCGCACGCTCGTAATGGCCGCTGTCACGCAAGGCCTGCCGGATCTTGGCGAAATTCTTGCCGACCTTCATGATCACCGCCGCATCGGCGCCGCGCAGCCGTTCGGTCAGCGTCTGCTGCGGCAGGGTGCCGGGCAGGACCGTCATGATGTCGTCGCCCCAGGTCATGGCCTCGCCCGCCGCCGACCAGCAGCCCGCCATGCCGGTGACGCCCGGAATGATGGTGACGGGGAAACGCTCCTTCAACCGAATATAAAGATGCATGAAGGAGCCGTAGAACAAGGGATCGCCCTCGCTCAGCAGCGCGACGTCGCGCCCGGCGGCAAGCTCGTCGGCGAGCCGCTCCGTCGCCTCGGCGTAAAAGGCGCGCAGGGCCTCATTATAGGCCGGATCGCTGACCGGAATTTCGGTGGTCACCGGATAGGCCAGCAGCAATTGATGGGCGCTGGCGGGAATCCAGCGATCGGCGATCGTGCGCGCATTGCCGGGACGTCCCGACTTCGCGAAAAAGGCGATCACCGGCGCGGTCTCGATGACGCGCACGGCTTTCACCGTGAGAAGTTCCGGATCGCCGGGTCCGAGCCCGACGCCATAAAGCCGTCCCGCGCTCATTCTTTTTCGCTCGCCAGGGCGTTGATCGCGGCGGCCGCCATGGCGCTGCCGCCCTTGCGCCCGCGCATGGCGATCACCGGCACGCGGCCGTCGGCGATGGCCGCATCCTTGGATTCCGCCGCGCCGACGAAGCCGACCGGCATGGCCAGGATCAAGGCGGGCTTCGGCGCGCCGGCGTCAAGCATTTCGAGCATGTGAAAGAGCGCGGTCGGCG
>NZ_JAYSBG010000165.1:0-7647 GCF_041915505.1 Rhodoblastus sp.
GATTGGACAGGCGCAGGGTCAGCCAGTCATTCGGCAGGAACAGGAACGGCAGGATCGCCGGGACCACGGTCGCGCAGACCAGTGCGAAGATCGCCAGCGCGCCCTTGAAATCGTCGGGCCGCAGTTTCGCGCTGATGGGACGCGCATTCACGGCCAGTTGCCGCATCGCGCTGTAAAGGCGTTCGCGATCTTCTTCCGGCGCCGCCTGGGCGAGAATAGGCTCCCATTCCCGACGCACGATTTCCTGCGCGGCGTTCTGGTCGGGTGCGCGCTGAACCTTGCGCAGGAAAAGCCTGCGATAGCTTCGAACCGTCTTGCATCCCAGAAGATAGAGCGCCGCGTCGATGACGCCCCAGGCGACATTGCAGCCGGCGGCGGCGATTACGAATGTCCGAGGGCTATGGTCGCTGCCTTGCGAGAGCAAGCTGGCGATCAGGGTGAAGGTCAGCACCATGATCAGCCCGGCGACGACTTCCGCCAGTATTTCTTCCGGTTCAAGCGGATCGAACAAAGACGGTTTCACTTGTCTCACATTTCCTGACGGCCTGATGGTTAACCTGTCCGCGCCGAGTCGCGCCACATTCTCGCCTTGCGAAGACGCCAGCGAAAGCTCAATATTCGCCAGACGACCCGAACGCATAGTGAGGTCGCCGTGGCGTTTAGGCTCCAACTCTTTTTGCTCTCTTGCTTGCCCGCCGCGCTTGTTGCTTTCGCGTGCCAGGCCAAGGAGCGGCTAACCCGCAGTTTCGGCGAGGGCGCCGGCCAAGGCAGCGTCGCCATCAGCGTGGACGCCGGCGACGACGCCGAGATCGAAGGCCCTCAGGCGATCTATTCCAGCGATTCCGGCGAGATCTACCTGCTCGATCAGATGAACGGCCGCGTCCTCAAATTCGACCCCGGCCAGCCCGACGCCAAGACCCAGACGCTGGAGCTGCCGGAGGACGTCAATCCCACCTCTCTAGGGGGCAACACGTTTTCAGGCGCGCCTCAGCAGGCGATTGCTCGCGACTTCCTTCAGCGCCTTGGGCGTCAGCCGGCGCGCCTCTTCCTCCGATTTCCCCGCCGCCTCGACAACAATGCGCGCCAGATCGTCTAGCGTCCACGTTCCGTCCAATTGCTGCGGGAACACGTTTCAGAACGGGTCTTCCATCTCCGGACCGGCTTGTGACGCAACGCCACCAGCACCGCTTCGCCGCATCGCGAATGTCCAGCGCCTTCAGCCGGATATTGTCCAGGCCCGCATCCGCCGCCATCGCCGCGCCGCGCGCGATCGCCGATTCCGCCACATCGACGCCGACAAATTCCGATCCGGGGGCGCAAGTCGCGAGATTGGCGATGTTCACGCCCTCGCTGCAAGCGATTTCCAGCACGAGACAGCGTGAGAACGGAGCGACCTCGCGGCCCAGCAGCCGCGCCATGGCGCCGGCATGGGCCGGATGGGACCGCGCCACCGGCCAATTCGGGTAGCGCACCTAATCGTAAATCGTCGTCATGGCCGCCCCTTCCGCATTCCCCGCGCGTCTAGCGACTCCGACAATATGCCATATAGAATTTCGCCGCCGCCGCATCGAAGCCGGCGGCGGCGAAACTAAAGACGGAGATCAGGCGACTCAGCGCGAGTAGAAGGCGCCTTCGCTTGCGTTCAGATAGGTCAGGCTGCCCGCGACGGCGACCGAAAGCACCTTCTGGATATCCGAATGGATCGATTCCGAGACGAAGATGACGTCTCGATTGCGCATGCTCATGATATTGGCCAGATAGAACCCATCCGCCGACGAGAAATCGATCCGGTAGACGGTCGGCACCGGGCCTGAACCAAAGCGGCCGACATCATAGCCGAGCGAACGCAACAGTTCCGGCTTCTCAAAGCGGAACAGGAACACTTCGCCCGCATTGGCGCGCGTCGTATCGAGCCAGCCGGCCTTGGCCAACCCCTCGGTCAACGACATCGTCTCAAGCTCGAAGGTGAAGCGCCGGTTGTTCACGCCGCCGACAACGCCCGGGCTGGTCGAGCCGAGGACCATGTAGAACTTCGGCACGTGAGCGAGATAAATGGTGTCGCCGGGCGCGAGCGCGACGTCCTGCGAAGGCTCGCGCACGACCGCCTGGAAATCCGCGAGATGCTCCGTGCCGCCGCGCTTCAGGCTCACCAGTGTTTCATAGGCGGGATCCTTGGAGCCGCCGGCCTTGGCGATCGCGCCGGTGAGCGAGATGCCGCCCGGATCCATCGAGAAGCGGGTCGGCTGGCCGACATCGCCGAGGACGCTGATCGCATTGCCGCGATGCTCGACCACCGTCACCACCACCTGCGGATCGATCGCGCGCGAGCGGAGCTTTTCCGTAATCTCGGCCGAGACCGCTTTCGGCGTGCGCCCGGCCACCCGTACCGCGCCCTGAACATAGGGCACGTTGATATTGCCGTCGCGATCGACCTGCTGATTGGGGATCTGCACGTAATTATTCGTGCGCGTGGCGCTTTCCTTGGGCAGGAACGGCCCGCCCGATTCGGATTCGAAAACCGTGACGGAGACGACGTCGCCGTAGCCGATGCTGACGTCCGTATTGCCGCCGCCCCTGCCGAGACCGGAAAAGCGCCGCATCGAATCCTTGGAATATTGGTTCGCCGCCCGGAGCGAAACCGGATTCAGATCGACCTGGACATAATCGACCTTTTCCGGGCTCACGACGAGGCCGGACGCCTCAGAGGTGATGGCGCCGGCGCGAGGTCCGTCCTTGGGAATGAAGCCGCAGCCCGCCAATGCGGCAGACGATAAAGCTGCGAGCGCAAGATTGCGCGAACGTTTCGCCCACAAAGCCCTACTCCTGAACAAAGCCACGCACCAAGCTTCAGTTTTGGACGGTTAATAAAAAGAGATATAGCTGTCAACAACAACGTGGATGATTATAAATATCTCAAGGGATGTGTTAAATTTGACACGCTAAACAAAACCACTTGGGCTCAAAACCGACCCCTCATGGTGTATAACTTCTTTACACGACCCCGTTCGTTGCGTAATCAAGAAGTCACATTAGCTAATTTTTAACCATTTTTGCTATTTTTTTGTGCTGCAACAAAAATTTAGACCACTCCGATTTTCAGGAATGGTCCGGGCAGCGGTTTGATTCAAAGCGGAAAAACATCGTCGCAGACGCGCGGACGACGTGGATTGGTTTCTGCCGTCGATTGGGCTCAACGCGAATTGGGGCGGGGCGGCCGCAGCCGCGCCACCCACACCGGCGTCGCAAGATCATTCAGGCGCAGAATTGCTCAGGCAAAGGTGAAGCTCAAGGCGTTCTGGGCCAGGCTGCCAAACCGGTTGTAGGATGAAACCGATATGTAATGCCCGCCGACAGCGAGGTTCGCCGTCTGGTAGGAATAATAGCCGCTGGCGTCCGACGTCACCGTTCCGAGCGAGACATTGCCGTCATAGACGAAGACGCTGGCGTTGGGGCTCGTCCAGCCGACAATGTCGGGCGCCGCCGTATAGACCCCGCCTGCGCCCTGGCCATTCACATATTGAATCATCTCGCTGATCGAATTCGGCGTCTTCCGGAGCTGGAACGCCGTCGACGCCGTTCCGGTATTGCCGTAGTTGTTCTTCTCGATCGCCGTGACGCTATGATATCCGTTAGCCAGCGAGGAGCCGTCAAAGGTCCAGGCGCCGCTCGAATTGGTCGTCACGGTCGCCACGACCGCGGAATTGTCGTAAATGGTCACGGTCGAATTCGCGTCGGCCTTCCCCGTCAAATGCGGATCGTAAGTATATCCGACGCCATTGATCGTCTGACCGGTCTGATTCGCGAGAGCGACCGTCACGCCCGGAACCGGCGCCGTCGTCGCATAGGTCACGCCGAAATTATTGATGGTCCACGATCCGGCGCCCGAAGCTGTCTCGACGCCGGTGGCCAGGCCGTTGAAATAAAGCGAGCCGCTCAGGGAGCCCTTCGCGACCAGATATTGGAGCATGGCCTTGACGTTCACGGCCCCGGAGCTGAGATCGGCGCCATTGGCCGGCGTGAAGATGTAATCGGGCAGCCCCGCCGCGTCGGTTCCCTGCGAAACCGTCCAGGCGATGTTGTAGATCGTGATCGTGCCGAGCGACTTCATCGAAGAAATCCACGCCTTCGAATAGCTTGGCGTGTGCAGGAAAATCTCGACCTCGGCCGCGTTCGTCGAATTATCGCCCGCGACCCGCGTGAGGAACATGTCAGTAATGACGTCGCAGCCCTGCAGATTGCCGGTCAGCGTATAGTTAATGCCCTCGACGAGCGTGGTAATGTCGTTGATACGACTGGACGTAACGACTTTGGACGTCGTGGTGTTGGAATAATTGCCATAATCGACGGCGAGGAACGACCGGATCCTGGCGACGGCGGCCGTAGGGAAACTCCAGGTCGCGGTGATGCTCGATAGAACAGAGGCGGTCTGGAAAGTCATCGATTCGGTATAATCGACGCCGTAAACGAGCGGAGAAACGCCGAACGCGCCACAATATAATGTGTACGATCCGGAATTATAGCGCTGATTATCATAAAGAGTTGTCGAAGATCCACTTGCAACCGCCATCATTACCCTCCTGCATCCACCCCCATAGAACAATTATAACGACCATCTGTCATTTAGAGGTTCAACGACAATATAACAATTTAAGTATTGAAACTCGATGAAGCAGCCCGGCGCCGGGCGAAAGTCATTTGCGCAATATTTGTGCGCGGCTATCGCGCCGAAAGGCCAAATTGCAGAAACCAAATTGGCGAATCGGACGTTGGCGGCGGCGTGCTGCGGCGCAATAATCCACCGCCAAGCCTGAGGCGACTCACGCCCCGCGAACCGCCTTGGTTAACGCTGGGGCCGTCGCTGTTTACCAATCATTGATAAAATCTTAACCCGTCATTCACCCATTTGTCTAGTCAATCTCTTCAAGAATTCGGTTATTCCGTAACAGATGCGCCCACCCAAGCGCCATATCCATTAAATTTCGCCTCAAAAGACTAACTTTAGCCATAAAATATGGCGCATTTTCAGGCATATTCATCCGCTGTTGAGGCGGCTACTCCAATGAAGACGCATTAACCTGACGATTACAGGGTTGATTCACTTTCCGGATCGAGATATTGAAACATGAGGCTATACCGTTCCAGGATACCGTTTGCATTGCTGCAGCGCAGTGCGCTCGATCAAAACGGCGCACATCGTCTACAGCGCACATCGTCTCTTGAGCGAAACTGACGATCTGTGAGGGACTTAATGACGGATCATCACGCCCGGGCCATTTTTCGCCGTCGCGCCTTGATCGGCGCGCGAAGCGGCGCGCGCAATTCACTGAAAAACCAGAGCAGCTTTTCGAAGGATCGGATCTGACGCGGCCAGTCTTCTCATCTCGGGCCGGACATCCGGGGGCACAACATATTGATTGAGAACAACATAATTCAAACCCAAACGAAATTGGCGTTTTTTGACGGCCAATCCAGCGAAGGCGTCTCGGGTCTGCACCATCGGGAAACAAAAATTCCATTTTCGACGCGCCGCGTTATCGACCTCGACATCGTTTCCAGCAATTCCGACGCGATCGTCAAATTCATTGTCGGCGCCATCGACGCGAAAAGACGCGTCAAGGTCGCCTTCGCGAATTCGAACCTTTTCATTCAAACGATTCGGCAAAAAACGGCGAATGACACGCTGCGCGATTTCATGATTCTGAACGATGGCGTCGCCATCGACGCCGCCAGCTATATTTTGTACGGCAAGTCCTTCCCGGAAAATCTGAACGGGACCGACTTCATGCCGAAGCTCCTGAGCGCGACGCCGGCGGGAACCCGCGTCTTTCTTTATGGCTCCCTGCCCGAAGTGGTCGAGGAGACCGCCAAAGCGATCGAGTCCCGCTTCGGCGTCACGGTCTGCGGCTTCGCCGATGGCTACGGACATATGGCCGACCCGAAATCCGTGCTGAAGAAGATCGAGGAAAGCCGCCCGGACATTCTGCTGGTCGCCCTCGGCAATCCGAAACAGGAGCTTTGGCTGAGTGAGAACTGGCCGCGCCTGGCGACGCCGATCGGCATATGCGTCGGCGCCTGGATGGACTTTTTCGTCGGGCACAAGAAGCGCGCCCCCGCCCCCTTTCGGGCGCTGCGGCTGGAATGGCTGTTCCGCCTCCTCACCGAGCCGCGTCGCCTCTGGCGGCGCTATTCCGTCGACGTGGTAGCCTTTTTCTTTTTGGTCTTCAGGCAGGCCTTAACCAATTGACTTGGCGTGACGCATTCATCTTATATCGACGTCATGCGCAGGATCGATGGAGTGGTCTGACCTTTGAAAGAGCGTTTTCGGCTTTGGAGCCGCGCGCAAGACGCCTCGCCGCCGCGCATCGCCGCCGCAAAGGCGCCCAGGGCCGCCGCCATCAGCTCCGCCAGCCGACGGCCCGCGCTCCCACGCGGCGTCAGGATCTACGCGGTCGGCGACATTCACGGCTGCGTTGACGCGCTCGACGCGTTGCTGATCAGGATCGCAAACGACGTCAAGAGCAGCCCGATCCGAAATTGGCGGATCGTCACGCTCGGCGACTATCTGGATCGCGGTCCCTCTTCTCGGGAAGTGGTCGAACGTCTGATCAAGCTGAACGAGCTGAATTGCCTGATCGCTCTCAAGGGCAATCACGACGTCTGGCTAGACACATTCATCGCGAATCCGGAGACGTTCCGCGAGTGGGAGCCCTGGGGCGCCTCCGCGACGCTGGTTTCCTATGGTCTCGACCTCGTCTCGCTGGGCGCGCCGGACCGATGTGCGGCGCTGGCCGCCGAATTCGCGCGCGTCCTGCCGCGAGAACATGCGGACTTCCTCCGCAATCTGCGCAACCATTATGTCTGCGGCGACTATCTTTTCGTCCATGCCGGTCTGCGTCCGCGCGTCGCGCTGCGCGACCAGAAAGAGGCCGATCTCATCGGCATTCGCCAGGACTTCCTGCGGCACAACGGCGCCTTCGAGAAATTCGTGATTCACGGACACACGCCCGTGGAGGCGCCGGACGTCCACAAGCACCGGATCAATATCGACACCGGCGCCTATGCGACCAATCGCCTGACCTGCCTGGTTCTGGAAGGCGCCGCCCGACGCTTCCTGTTTTCCGACACGCCGCTCCCGGACTGAATCCGGCGGCCAGGCGCGGCCGGCTCTCGTCGCCACGCCAAATCCGGCGCGGCGACGAGGCAAGGCGTCTTTGTTCCTCAGCCGTGGCGCGGCGTGAGCGTCGGGAAGATCAGGCTCGGCGCGCTCGGAGCGACCTCGCCCACAACAGGGCGCGCCTTTGCCTTGCCGCGCGTCAAGCGGAGGATCGGCTTCTCGATCATGAGATGGACGACGACGCCCGCCGCCACCGAGACCGACAGCGCGCCGCCGAACAGGACGACCGGCGGCACATGGCCGTGGCCGAGCTTGGCATTGATCATCGCAATAGCCGAAATCGCCATCGAATGAACCAGATAGATCGAATAGGAGGCGTCGCCCAGCAACAGGCTCCATTTCGGGAAACGCCAGCCGTAGCGGCGCTCGCTGAGAACGGCCCCGACAATGATGGCCGCGAATCCGATCGCGAACTGGGTCAGCAGCGGCGGCATCCGCATCGCCAATTCCTGCCCCGGCGCGCCGATCAGCGT
>NZ_JAYSBG010000166.1:0-7614 GCF_041915505.1 Rhodoblastus sp.
CGGCGCGGCGATCTGATCAAGACTCACGCCCAGAACAAGCTGGTCGGCCTGGTCGAGCACGGCTTGTCGATCTGCTGGGCTTTGGCTGCGCTGCTGCTTTGCCTCGGCTCGTGGCTGGCGGCGGCGCCGATCGTTTTCGCGCTCGCCTTGCTGGGCGTCAACCGGCCGCGCCGTCGTAGCGGGGCGCTCGCGCCCGCGTGACGCTGAAAAGAAAATCGCCGGCCCCGAGGGGCCGGCGTCCAGTTGGCGACCCCGGCGCGATAACGCGTCGAGGCCCCGGCGACATCGCGCTTCAGCTGCGCGACATCATATAGAGCAATTGCGTGTCGAAGGCGGGGATCTTCCGCGCGCCATGGGCGCGCAGCGCCGCCGGCGCCTCGACGTGAACGATGGAATAGCCGCCGACGGCGCTCTGTTCCATCAGTTCGGAAATCTCGTCCGCGAACGCCCTGTCCGGGTCGATCCGCGCCGGCAGGTCTTGCGGCGCCCATTTGGCGGCCCAGCCCCACACGGTGTCATGGCCGGCGGGAATTTCAGCCGAAATGAAGTCCTCCGGGAGGAAACCCCTCCCGTTCGCATAAACCATCGTCTCCTCCCGCGAAGGGCGTTCTGAATTTGGACCCTTCGCCTATCATGAACGCTATCTCACCCGTTTCTTGTTTTTTCGGGTGCGGAAAACGCCATCGCGCCGCATTTTCGCGGTCTCCGGCTTCGGTCTATCATATTCCGGGGGCCTGTGTAACAGGATTGCGACGGTGGAAAATTGATCCACCGCAAATTCAGCGTTCGGCGGATTCGGGAATCCGGTAGGCCGAGCTGGATTTGACCCTCTCCATGGCGAAGCGGGAGGTGACTTTCTTGAGCGGAACCGCGGCGATCAGCTTCTGGTAGAAGGCGTCATAGGCGGCGGTGTCGGCGACCACGACCCGCAGCAGATAATCGACGTCGCCCGCCATGCGGTAGATGTCCATGACTTCGGGCATGGCTGAGACGGCGGCGGCGAAACGCGCCAGCCAGGGCTGGGAATGGTCTTCCGTTTCGATGGAGACGAAGACGGTGAGGCCGAGGCCGACCTTTTGCGGATCGACCAGCGCGACGCGGCCCAGGATCACGTCGGCGGCTTCGAGTTTTTGCACCCGCTTCCAGCACGGCGTCGGCGACAGGCCGACCGCGCGGGCGAGATCGGCGACCGCGATATCGGCGTTTTCCTGCAACAGGGTCAGGATCTTACGGTCAATCGCGTCCATGGACTCAACCTTTCGCGCCGCCAATGTGGCCGCGTTCGAAAGAGAAGGCAATTGCTGGCGGCGGCTGACGGACGATTGCCGGACCCTGCGCGGGCGGAGGCGCTCCCGCTGGGCTTCGATCGCCCCGGCGGAGGGGAGACAGGACGTTCAGCCGGCCTTGCGCAGGCCGGCTTCGGTAGCCAATCGTTTGTCGAACAGATGGAACATGCCGCGTCCGGCGTTCTTGGCGTGATACAAGGCGGCGTCGGCGTTGTGCAGCAGCGCGTCGGCATCCGCCCCGTCCTCGGGAAATCGGGCGATTCCGACGGTGAGCCCGACCACGATTTCCTCGCCGTCGATATCATAGGGCTCGCTGATCAGCTCGATCAGCCGGCGCGCCAGTCTTTCGGCGCTATCGCCAATCGCATTGGCGTGAATGAGGATGAATTCATCGCCGCCCACGCGCGCGGCGAAATCCTCCGCGCGCAGCCGGCTCTGGATTCTTTTCGCCACCGCCTTCAGCAGCCTGTCGCCAACCCGATGGCCGAGCGTGTCGTTGACCGCCTTGAATCGATCCAGGTCCAGCGCCATCACGGCGATGCGTCCGCCATCCTTTTTCGCTGCGTCGAGCGTCGCGGCGAAGTGTTGTTCGAAGAACATTCGGTTCGGCAGATCTGTCAGAATATCGTGGTGCGCCAGATGGGTGATCCGGTCGAGCGCCCTCTTCTGGGTCACATCCGTGACGATCACGACGCTGCCGCCGCGCGACATCGGCTGGAACGTGATTTCGAGGGTCTGGCCGTCGATCGTGTCGATCTCAACAGCCTGCTGCGCATTGTTATTCGCGCTGTCGTGGGCCATTCCAATTAGCGTTGTGACCGATTCCGGCGACAGAACCCCATTGCGCGCGGAAAGCTCAAACAGGACGTCGATCGGCGGGTCATTCTCGCCCGCTGGCAGTCCAAGCAAGTCGCGAAATTTGCTGTTGGCGACGACGACCCGGCGATCGGTCTCGAACATGGCGAGGCCCTGCGGCATGTTGGAAAGCGCGGTGTCGAAGCGTTCGGACTTTTCGGTGATCGCCTGAAGAAGATGCGCTTTTTCCTCGTCCGAGCGCCACATCGAAACCATCTGGTCATAGGTGGCTTTCGACGTCATGCGCATCGCGACGAGAAAGAGGGCCACCTGGATCGCCAGCATGCGATAGAGCGGGTCGCCATGCTGCGCCAAAGCGATTCCCGCCGGAATGACTGCGGCGAACGCCGTCATCGGAAAGCCCGCCTGGACGGTCGCATTGAGGCTGACGCTGCCCGCCGCATAGCCGGCGGCCAAAATCCCGGCGACGAACTGCAGGCGATAATCGTCCGTCTGCGCGATTGCGACATAGGTGAAAAGTCCCAGCGAAGCGCCGAAGGCGATGATCACGCAATGCGTAACGGCTTTCCAGAGTCCGATATTCTCTGATGTCGCGAATTTCCGGTAAAGCAGGCTCGTCGCCACCCGGACGAGTCCGGCGATCAGGGAAATTCCGGCGATGACGACGAGCGTCGTCTGGCCCTGGTGATAGGAGGCGTACAAGTACAAAATCGGGATGAAAATAGCGCCCGATATGATGGTGGTCATATCGGCATGGGGGCCTTTGAGAAGCTGGGCTTCCAGATGCGCGCGGCTATCGGGCGGGGCCGAAGCCGGCTTGTTGACGTCGACCATTCCACTCATCGATCAGGTGCTGAAATTTCGAGTTCCGACAAGAGGTTATCCTATCCGCGCCAGATTGATTTTCCCTGACGCGGATCGTCGAATCTCCAGGGCCGAGCAAAATAAAAAATTAACCGATATCGACGCCATGGGTGCGCCAATGACGGGCGGCCGGCGGCGTCCCGCCGCCCGTCCTGAACCTCAACCTCTGCCGTCGCTCTATTGCTGCGCCTGCCAGCTCGCCTGGCGGCCGACGTCCACGGCCAGCGACGCCGCGGCCTCTTCGCTGGAATAACCGAAGTAGCCCGCCCGACGGGGCGCCGCGTCGAAATAATCGAGCCCGTGGGCGATCCGCAGATGGGCGTCGCGCGGGCAATAGCCCAGCGTCGCGTCGAAGCCGATCCAGCCGAGCGGATCGACATGGATTTCGGCCCAGGCGTGCTGCGGCGCCGCGCCCTCGGACAGACCGTCGCCCAGGAAAAAGCCGGACACGAACCGCGCCGGGACGCCGAGGCTGCGCGCGGCGGCGACCAGGACCTGGCTGATTTCGCGCGCGGAGCCGGCGCGCGAGGCGAAAACCTCCTTGGCCGGACGCGGCGTTTCGCCTTCGCCCGGCGCGAAGGCGCAAGCCTCGTTCAGCGCCCCCATCAGGGCGTGAATGCGGCCGAGCGGATCGGCCTCGCCGGCGACGGAATCCTTGGCGAATTGCAGCAGATCCTTGTCGGCGTGGGCGGCGTCGGTGTCCCGCAGATAGACGTCGAGCGGCAGTTTCGCCGGCAGGCCGCGCACCACGCCGGCGACGTCATAGGTTTCGATCTCGCCTTCGGCGGTGATCGTCAGCCGCTCCAGCGGCCCGTCATGCGAGCAGGAATGGACGATATTGCCGAACGTGTCCTCGCTGCGACGCATTCTGGCGTCCGGCTGGATTTCTACGCGCCAGTCCTTGATTTCCTGGCCGTCGAAGCCGCGCGGGGTGAGGCGCAGAAGCTGGTTCAGCGCGCGAACCGGTTCGGCATAGACGATCTGGAGCTGGAATTGAACAGAGGCAAGCATGGCGCGACGCTCTCTCGCCGGCTGGAGCATGGCGGAATTGTAGCCCGCCGGAGCGCCGGCGTCTCTCCGGCCGAAAGGATTAGCCGATCAAATATTGCTCGGTGATTTCCGTGCCGAGCCTGTTGTTGTCGGTGACGAAATCCTCGACGAATTCATGCAGGCCGGCCTGGAACACGTCCTTGATCGAGGCGCTTTCGAGCTTGCGCTTCAGGTTGCGGGCGTGGCGCTGGGACTGGCCCTGGCGGCCATATTGATTGCCGATGGCGTCGAGGAAGCGCACGATATTGTCGCAGCACGACAAAAGCGAGCGCGGCATTTCCGGGCGCAGGATCAGGAGATCGGCGACATTCCAGGGCTTGATGCTCTCGCGATAGACCCAATGATAGGCGGTCAGCGCCGAGACCGAGCGCAGGATGGCGGTCCATTGGAAATAATCGACCGAGCCGCCGACGGCTTCCTGTTCCGGCAGCAGCACGTGATATTTCACGTCGAGCACGCGGGCGGTATTGTCGGCGCGCTCGATATAGACGCCGAGGCGTGAGAAATAATAGGCGTCGTTGCGCAGCATGGTGCGATAGGCGGAGCCGTCATAGAGGCTCGACGTCGTCTTGACGTAATCGAGGAACTTGATCAGCTCCTCGCGGTCGATCCGGCCGACCTCCTTGTGGACCGCCTCGAATTTCTTCAGCTCCAGCCAGGCGCTGTTGATGCCTTCCCACATTTCGGTGGTGAGCGCGGTGCGCACGGCGCGCGCGTTGGTGCGGCCGAATTCGATGCAATTGCGGATGCTCGACGGATTGCGCGGGTCGAAGGCCAGATAGGCCGTGACACTGGCTTCGTCGGGCGTCTCGAAATGGTCGTAGAAGGTCTCGTCGGCGCCCGACGCGATCAGCACGCTCTGCCATTCGTCCTGCGATGAGGAGAAGGTTTTCGGCAAAGCGGCGATGCGGCTCGACGCCTCGATCAGGCGGGCGAGAAAATCCGCGCGCTCCAGATAGCGCGAGACCCAGAAGAGATTGTCGGCGGTGCGGGAAAGCATGGGACGACCTTAGCGTGAATGGCTTTGGGCGGTATGGCTTCGGGCGGCGATCCGTCCCGGGGTCAGGGCGCGGCGGCGTCGGTTTCGAGCACCCAGGTGTCCTTGGTGCCGCCGCCCTGGCTGGAATTGACCACAAGCGAGCCTTCCTTGAGCGCGACGCGGGTCAGGCCGCCGGGGACGATGCGGACGCCGTCGGCGCCGGAGAGCACGAAGGGGCGCAGATCGACATGGCGCGGGGCCACGCCGCCGGGGAAGGAGGTGGGGCAGGTGGAGAGAGACAGCGTGGGCTGGGCGATGAAATTGGTCGGCTCCGCCAGCAGCTTCTTGCGGAAGGTCTCGACCTGCTCCTTGGTGGCGTGCGGGCCGACCAGCATGCCATAGCCGCCGGAGCCGTTGACTTCCTTGACCACGAGTTCGGACAGGTGGTCGAGCACATATTTCAGCGCGTCGGGCTCGCGGCAGCGCCAGGTCGCGACATTCTTCAGCTTCGGCTCCTCGCCGAGATAGAAGCGCGTGATCTCTGGCATATAGGTATAGATGGCCTTGTCGTCGGCGACGCCGGCGCCGACGGCGTTGGCCAAAGTGACATTGCCGTTGAGATAGGCGCCCATCAGCCCGGCGGCGCCGAGTACGGAATCCGGCTTGAAGACGAGCGGGTCGATGAAATCATCGTCGACGCGGCGGTAGATCACGTCGACCCGCTTCGGCCCTTCGGTGGTCCGCATATAGACCACGTCATCCTTGACGGTGAGGTCGCCGCCCTCGACCAGCTCCACGCCGAGCTTGTCGGCCAGGAAGGAATGTTCGTAATAGGCCGAGTTGAACTGGCCCGGCGTCAGCACCACAATATTGGGCTCGGCCGGGCAATTCGGCGGCGCCACCGAGCGCAGCGAGGCGAGCAGGGCGTCAGGATAGTTCTCCACGGGCATCACCCGGTGGTCCGCGAACAGATCGGGCGCCAGCCGGATCATCATCTCGCGGTTTTCGAGCATGTAGGAGACGCCCGACGGCGTGCGGCAATTGTCCTCCAGGACGTAGAAATCCTGGTCGTCGACGCGGATGATGTCGATCCCGGCGATATGGGTCCAGATGTCGTGCGGAACGCGGCGGCCCTGCATTTCCGGCCGGTAGCACGGGTTGCGGAAGACGAGGTCCTCCGGCACGATTCCGGCGCGGATGATCTCCTGCGCGCCATAGACGTCGGTGAGGAACATGTTCAGCGCCTTGACGCGCTGGATCAGCCCGGCCTCCAGCCGCAGCCATTCGTCATGGCCGAGCAGGCGGGGAATCAGGTCGAACGGAATCAGCCGTTCCGAGGCTTCCTTGTCGCCATAGACCGCGAAGGTGATGCCGATGCGGCGGAACAGCATTTCCGCCTGCTGGCGCCGCGAATCGAGCAAGGCGGGCGGCGAGGTTTCGAGCCATTTGGCGATGCGGTCGTAGAGCGCGCGGTTCGACCCGCCGCTCAGGGTCATCTCGTCGAAACAGGGTGCGGTCATCGGCTCGATCGCCTTTTGGACATTCATGTCTGGCCTTTTGCGCCGCGGGCGCGACCCCGCCCGCGCTTTCGTGTTCGACAGTCTGAATCGCCTGCGCCGATTGCGCTTTGACCTAACTTAAATGCCGCCTCCCGCGATTTGACAGCCTAAACTTTAAGCTCGGCGCCCTATAAGATGCGGTCGGTCGAATACTCCCGGGATGCTGCACAAGAAATAATCAGGGCTCGCCAAAAGTCGGCAACAGCCTGAAGGGGCGGCGTCTTTCGAGACGCCGGCCGCGCGGCTCCGTAATAGCCGCAAATCGTCAATTGCCGCCCGCGGCGGGTTAAGGTAAAAGCCCGGGCGGCCCAGGGCCGATCGACCCTTGTCGGCTGCAAAACTTGCCAATCCGGGCCTTTCGATGCGCAAATTCGTCTTCGTCGCCGTCTTTCTCCTGCTCGGCGCGCTGGTCGCGGCGATCTACCATTTCCATTTCAACATGAAGCCGGAACTGGCGCGCACGGCCATCGCCGGCATGCCGCGCCCGGTGGCCGGCGTCGCGGTCGAGGCGGCGCGCTCGGAAGACTGGGCGCCGAGCGTCTCAGCGATCGGCACCTTCCGCGCCGTGCCGGGCATTGACGTGTCGAGCCAGGTCGCCGGCATTGTCTCGGATATCGCCTTCAAGAACGGCGAGGACGTGGAAAAGGGCGCGCTGCTGGTCAAGCTCGACGATTCGACCGAGCAGGCCGATCTGCGCACGAATATGGCGCAGATGAAGAACGCCGATAAGGCCTTCGACCGGCAGAAGGCGCTGGAGGCGAGCGGCGTCGCGGCGCGGGCCAACTACGATCTCGCCCAGGCCTTGCGCGATCAGGCCGCCGGCGCCGAGGACAAGACCCGCGCCCTGATCGGCCAGAAGACCGTCACGGCGCCCTTCGCGGGGCGGGTCGGCATCCGCAAGGTCGACCTCGGCCAATATGTCGCGGCCGGCGCGGCGATGGTGTCGCTGCAGCAGCTCGATCCGATCTATCTCGATTTCCAGGTGCCGGAGCAGAATTACGCCCATCTCGCCGTCGGGCAGGCGGTCGTCGCCGATATCGACGCGCTCGCGGGCAAGACT
>NZ_JAYSBG010000167.1:0-7588 GCF_041915505.1 Rhodoblastus sp.
CAGCTCCCCCATCTTCGTCTTCCTGTTCCTGCCCCTGACGGGGCTGTTGTATTTTTGCGCCCCCCGGCTGGCGCGCAACGCCATCCTGCTGGCGGCGAGCCTGATCTTCTACGCCTGGGGCGAACAGCTTTTCGTCTTCGTGATGCTGACCTCGATCCTGCTCAACTGGATTTTCGGCCTGATCCTCGAAAAATATCGCGGGCCGGCCGCGGCGCGGCTGGTCATAGCCGGCGCGGTCGCCGTCAATATCGGCCTGCTGGGCTTTTACAAATATTCCGGCTTCATGGTCGCCCAGTTCAACAGCCTGACGGCGATGGGCGGCTGGCCGGCGGTCAATTTCGACGCGCCGCACCTGCCGCTCGGCATTTCCTTCTTCACCTTCCACGCTCTGTCCTATGTGATCGACGTCTACCGCCGCGACGCGCAGGCGCAGAAGAATCCGGTCGATTTCGCGCTTTACATTTCTTTTTTTCCGCAGCTCATCGCCGGCCCGATCATCCGCTATCACGACATCTGCGATCAGTTGCGCGGGCGCCGGGAGCGGTTCGATCTCGCCGTGTCTGGCGTCGAGCGGGCGCTGGCCGGTTTCGGCAAGAAGATGATCCTCGCCAATCCGCTCGGCGAGATCGCCGACCGCGCCTTTGGCCTGCCAGGCGATCAATTGGGGACGGGCGTCGCCTGGCTCGGCATCGCGGCCTATAGCCTGCAGATCTATCTCGATTTTTCCGGCTATTCCGACATGGCGATCGGCCTCGCGCGGGTGTTCGGCTTCGATTTCCTCGAAAATTTCAACTATCCCTATCGCGCCCGCTCCATTCAGGAATTCTGGCGGCGCTGGCATATTTCGCTGTCGAATTGGTTCCGCGACTATCTTTACATTCCGCTCGGCGGCAATCGCGTCGCGGAATGGCGGATCTGGCTCAATCTGGTCATTGTCTTCCTGGTCTGCGGCTTCTGGCATGGCGCGGCCTGGACCTTTGTGCTGTGGGGCGCTCTGCACGGCCTGTTCCTTGTTGTGGAGCGCGCCGGGCTGGGCGCCGTCCTGGCCCGGCTGCCGGCGCCGGTTGGCTGGCTTTACGCCATGGCCGTGGTGGTGCTGGCCTGGGTGTTTTTCCGCGCCGGCGATCTCGGCGCGGCCTGCGCTTATCTCTCGGCCATGCTGGGACACGGCGGAGCCGGGGAGGGGGCGCTCGCCGCCGCCGATCTGATCGACGCCCAGGCTTTGCTCGCGCTCGTCGCCGGGGCGCTGGTCTCAGTGGGCGTGTTCACGCGCGTGACGGCCGACTGGCGCTTGCGCGCCGGCCAGTCACGCGGCGTGCTTCATCCGGGGCTTGAAAGCCTGCGGATCGGCGCCGAGGGAACGACGATCCTCGCGCTGCGTCTGGCGGCGCTGGTCGCCATTGCGGTGGTCGGCTGCGCGCATATGGCCGCGAGCACCTATAATCCCTTCATCTATTTCCGCTTCTGAGGGCGCGTCATGACCAGCCGCAGTCTCCCGGCGCAAATTTACGGCTTCCTCCTGCTGGGCTTCGTCGCCGTCGCGACCACGCTCGGCGGCGTTCTCACTTTTGTCGGCAACCCGGACCCGCTCGCCAATGAGAAGCGCCGGCTCGCCCAGCTCGAAGTGCCGCGCGACCTCGCGCAATGGGGGCAGTTCCCGAAAAAATTCGACGTCTTTTTCGGCGATAATTTCGGCTTCCGGCAGGCTCTGATCCGGCTCGATTCAAAAATCGCCCTTGCGCTGCTCGGCCGCTCGCCCAGCGACAATGTGCTGCTTGGCCGGGACAAATGGCTCTATTTCGCCGGCGAACACTCGATCGAACTTTACCAGAACGCCCTGCCGCTCAGCGAAGGCGATCTAGACCTGATGCGCCAGCGCATCGCCGGGCGCCGCGACCGGCTCGCGGCCCGAGGCATAGGCTATGCCTTCGCCATCGCGCCCGACAAGCACACGATCTATCCGGAATTCATGCCCCGGCGCATCCTGCGCAAACAGAAGCCGTCGCAATATTCGCAAGTCCTGGAGATGGCGAAGGCGGCCGATTTGCCAGTGGTGGACCTGCGCTCCGCCCTGCTCGCAGCCAAGCCGACGGGTCAGCTTTACCTGCGCGACGACACCCATTGGAACGATCTCGGCGTGTCAGTGGCGTTGCCCACTCTCTTCGCGGCGATGCGGCCGAAAATCGACCTGTCGGCGCCGCCGCTATCGCCCGATGATTTCGAGATGAAGCCGATCAAAACCGGCGATCTCGCGGAAATGGCGCTGATTTCCCGCGACGAAAATGCGCCCGTCCTGAAAAAGAGCCGTTTGCCGTGTGCCTTTGAGGTGACGGAGAAGAACTGGGATTCCGCCGGCCGCAGATTTTTCACCCGCACCCACTGCCCGAGCGCGCGCAAAAAACTGCTGTTCATCCACGATTCCTTCGGTCAGGCGCTGGCGCCGCGGCTCGCCGCCGAATTCGGCGATATGGTTGCGGTCTGGGTGCACCCGACCGATGCGGAATTCGACGCGCTGGTGGAGCGGGAAAAGCCGGATTTCGTGCTGGAGGAGCGGGCGGAGCGCTATCTTTCCAGCCATCCCTGAGATTTACAGGCCTCGCGCCCAGGCCGGCCGCAGCGGCGCGGAATCGGGTGAAGCGATCGCCGCGCGCAATTCGGCCAGCAGGCGCGGCTTGTCGGCGCCGAGCGTCCCCTTCAGGACCAGCCAGTTCGAGGCATGGTCGCTGCGGAACACCGTCCGCTTCAGCTCGAGCGTCGACAGGAAGCGCTCCATTTCCTGCATCAGGCCGCTGATGTCGAGCGGTTGGAAATCCGGGAAATTTTCGCGCAGCCGCGCTTCGCCCACGGGGAAGCTGACCACCAAAGTGGCGAGGAATTCCGGCTGCGCCGCGTTCATCAGCCGCGCCGAATTTTCTGCATGCTGTCGCGATAACGTCGCGCCGCCAAGGCCGTTCAGGATCATCACCGAACGCTTGATCCCCGCCTGGCCCAGCTTGTCCAATGCGTCCAGCGTCGAGGCGAACGTCTCGCCCTTGTTGATCCGGGCCAGAACCTCGTCATCGCCCGATTCCGCGTCGACATAGAGCATCGACAGGCCGAGATCGGCCAGTTCGCGCAATTCTTCGACGGATTTCTTGCGCAGGTTGCGCGGCAGGCAATAGCTCGAAATCCGGCGCACGCCGGGCATGTCGCGGCGGATGGCCTCCAGAATGGTCACGAGGCGGCGGGTTGAGAGCGTCATGGCGTCGCCATCGGCCAGAAAGATGCGCTTCGCCTCGTCGCCGAACAGCGCGCTGCAGCGCTTGATGCTGTTCAGCACCTCGGCCTCGTCGCGCGGCCGGAATTTCTTCTGCGGCGCCGTATACATTTCGCAGAAGGTGCAATGGTTCCAGGAACAGCCGTCGGTGACAGGCAGGATCAGAGAGTCTGCCTCGCTCGGCGGACGGTAGACGGGTTCGACATAACGGATCGGAAGGGCGACCATGAACTCTGTGCTTTTCAAGACGGGCTGAGCGGCAGTCTATAGCGTTTTCGAGCGAAGTGGATGCCGGTTCGCGTAAAGAAAACGCGTCAAAATAAAAATCTAGATCGTTTCATTGTTTCACGGAAACAATGAAACGATCTAGCGCGTTTTCCTCGCGCGTTGCTGCTTTTCCGTTTCGCCGGGCGGCGGCTCCCAGCCGAACACGCTGCGGCCGCCATAATCATGCGAGCGCGCCCGCTCCTCGGCGATATGATCCGCGAAGGACGGCCCGTCGACCGCGCGCTCCAGCCGCCGCGCCTGCGCGTCGAGCCGCCGCAGGGCCTCAAGCCGCTCGTCCTGGCCGAGTTTCGCCTGCGCCACGGCGGTCTTGAGCGTGGTGATCGTCTGGTCATAGACCTTGAGCGGGACCGGAAAGGGATGGCGGTCCTTGCCGCCGTGGGCGAGCGAGAAGCGCGCAGGATCCGCGAAGCGGCAGGGCGCGCCGTGGACCACTTCGGCCACCAAGGCCAGCGAGCGCACAGTGCGCGCGCCGACGCCGGGAACCAACAGAAGTTCGGCGAAATCGGCCGGACCGCGATCGGCCGCCGCCGCCAGGGCGCCGTGCAGGCGGCGCAGCATCACATCCTTCGGGCGGACATCGTGATGGGCCGGCATGACCAGATGCGGCAGTTCAAGCTGCGCGGGCGGGGGCTTCGTTGCATCGAGCGCGGGAAGCGCGCGCAAAATGCCGTCCGGTCCCAGATCGCGCAGCAGATCGAGCTGGCGCGCCCGCGAGGGCGCAGCGCGGCGGTCGGTGAGATTGACGATCTCGCCCCGGCTCTCGCCGTCGATGGCGGCGTGCGGCGCCTCGACGAAATCCTTCAGCCCCTCGGACAGCCAATGATAGCGGCGCGCATAGCGGGTTTCCTCCCGCATGCCCTGCTGCACGACCACCCAGTTCCCGTCGTCGGCGACGATGAAGCCGTGCAGGTAAAGCTCGAATCCGTCCTGCACGGCAGCGCTGTCGACCTTTGCGACGAGGCGGCTCGCCTGCGCCAGCGCCGCGCCGTCGAAGCCGACTCGCGCGCCAATTGTCGCCAGCTCCAGCGGCGTCTGGCGCGAATGGCGGCCGCGCCCGCCGCAGACGTGAAGGCCCAGTTCGCCCGACAGTGGAGCTAGCCCGCGCTTCAGGGCGCCGATCACGCTGGTGGTGATGCCGGAGGAGTGCCAGTCCATGCCCATGACGGCGCCGAACGACTGGAACCAGAACGGATGCGCCAGCCGGCGCAGGAATTCGTCGCGGCCGTAATGGTGGACGATCGCCTCCGCGACCACCGCGCCGAGCCGCGCCATGCGTTGGCCGAGCCAGGCGGGAACCCGGCCGCCGTGAAGGGGCAGATCGGCGCTGCCCGAGCGTCGCGCCACGGAATCATCCTCGATCAGATGGCGCGATCCTGCGCGTGCGCCGCGCCGCGCGCAAGGCCGGCGCTCTGGCGGCCCGGGCGATTGTCGATTATAGGAAGGCCGGCGCGGACCAGACCGCGCCGCTTCCCATGGGCCGCGCGCCGCGCCCTTGTTCGATTCGTTCGCGGAGACATCCGGCCCATCATGATCGCGACGCGGCAGACGCTTTTCTTCGGCATCGCCGGGACGGTCGGCTTCCTGGTCGACACGGCCGTGCTTTATCTGCTCAAGGGCTGGCTCGGCCTTTACTGGGGCCGCGCGTTCTCCTTCCTCGCCGCCGCCGCGACAACCTGGATCCTGAATCGCACCTTCACCTTTGGCGGCCGCGTCTCGGGCCACCCGCCGCTGAAGGAACTGGCGCTCTATATCGGTCTGATGACCATCGGCGGCTCGGTCAATTATCTGGTCTATGCCCTGCTGGTGACGCATTTGCCGCTGTTCGCGCGGTTTCCAGCGCTGGCTGTCGCCGCGGGAAGCCTCTCGGGCATGACGCTCAATCTGCTGAGCTCCCGCTTTCTCGTGTTCCGGCATCCGGACATGGCGCCGAGCGGTCAGGAATTGAGCGATATCTGCGTAAATAATAAGCAATAAGTCTTCTTATTAGGCGCGTGCTATCCGAAGCAGCTCCAGCTTTACCGTTTTTTCACGCTTTTTCGCGCCGCGCCCGCTGGCACGGACCTTGTTTCCTGACGGTCGGCCGGGCTGCGCCCGCCGGCGTAATCGCTTGCGCGTAATCACTCGCGACTGCGTCGTTCCAGACGGAAATCGGGGAACATCAGATGAAAATCGTGATGGCTATTATCAAGCCGTTCAAGCTGGACGAGGTTCGCGACGCGTTGACGGGCGTTGGGGTCCACGGCCTGACGGTGACGGAAGTGAAGGGCTATGGCCGGCAAAAGGGCCATACGGAGATTTATCGCGGGGCGGAATATGCGGTGAGCTTTCTGCCGAAGCTGAAGATTGAGGTCGCGGTTCCGGCGGAGCTTGTTGCGAAGACGATCGAGACGATTTCGACGGCGGCGCGCACGGGCCAGATCGGCGACGGCAAGATTTTCGTCAGCCCGCTGGAGCAGGCGATCCGCATCCGCACCGGCGAACGCGACAGCGACGCGCTCTGATTTTTCCCCCTCTCAGTCAGGAGTTATAGATGTTTTCCATTCCCTCCCGCCGAACCGGGCTGAAGGCGCTCGGTCTCGCAGCGGCCGGGCTGGCGCTGTGCGCCGTCGCGGCTTATGCGCAAGACGCCGCGCCGGCCGCGGCTGCGGCTGCTCCGGCCGCCCCGCCGGCGCCGGTTCCCAACAAGGGCGACACCGCGTGGCTCTTGGTGTCCAGCGCGCTCGTGCTGATGATGTCGATTCCCGGCCTGGCGCTGTTTTACGGCGGCCTGGTGCGCACCAAGAACATGCTGTCGGTGCTGACCCAGGTGTTCGCGATCGTGTCGCTGGTCGGCGTGATCTGGGCGCTTTACGGCTATTCGGAAGCCTTCACCAATGGCGGCGGCCTCAATGATTTCGTGGGCGGCTTCTCCAAGGCCTTCCTGAAGGGCGTCGACGCCAATGCGACCGCCGCGACCTTCTCGAACGGCGTGGTGGTGCCTGAACTGGCCTATATGGTCTTCCAGATGACCTTCGCCATGATCACGCCGGCGCTGATCGTCGGCGCCTTCGCCGAGCGCATAAAATTCTCGGCGGTGCTGCTGTTCGTGCTGCTGTGGGTGACGGTGATCTATTTCCCGATCGCGCATATGGTTTGGTACTGGGCGGGCCCGGACGCGATCGGCGATGCGGCCAAGGCGCTTGCCGCGGCGACCGACGACGCGGCCAAGGCTGCGGCGCAAGCCAAGCTCGACGCGGTCAATCTGGACGCCGGCAAGCTGTTCCAGTGGGGCGCGCTCGACTTTGCGGGCGGCACGGTGGTGCACATCAACGCCGGCATCGCGGGCCTGGTCGGCGCGATCATGATCGGCAAGCGCATCGGCTATGGCAAGGAAGCTTTGCCGCCGCATTCGCTGACCATGTCGATGATCGGCGCCTCGCTGTTGTGGGTGGGCTGGTTCGGCTTCAACGCCGGCTCGAACCTTGAAGCCAATGGCACGACGGCTCTGGCCTTCGTCAACACCATGCTGGCGACGGCGGCGGCTGCGGTGTCGTGGCTGTTCGTGGAATGGGCGGTGAAGGGCAAGCCTTCGCTTCTGGGCCTGATCTCGGGCGCGGTTGCGGGTCTGGTCGCGGTGACGCCGGCTTCGGGCTTTGCGGGTCCGATGGGCTCGCTGGTTCTGGGCCTGATCGTTTCGCCGATCTGCCTGTTCTTCGTTTCGACGGTGAAGAACAAGTTCGGCTATGACGACGCGCTGGACGTGTTCGGCGTGCACTGCATCGGCGGCATCACGGGCGCGATTGCGACCGGCGTTCTGGTGTCGCCGGCGCTTGGCGGCGTCGGCTTGACCGACTATTCCAACTTCGCCAACGGCAACGCCGGCACTTACGACATGGCGACGCAGGTGATGATCCAGGTCAAGGCTGTGGCCACCACTCTGGCGTGGTCGGGCATTGGCTCGGCGATCCTGTACAAGATCGTCGATCTGATCGTGGGCCTGCGTCCGACCCCGGATCAGGAGCGCGAGGGCCTCGACATCTCCGATCACGGCGAACGCGCCTACAA
>NZ_JAYSBG010000168.1:0-7577 GCF_041915505.1 Rhodoblastus sp.
CGCCTTCGGCATGACCAAGCGCGCCGGACGTTCGGCGGCCAATGATCCGGGCGTGGCGGCTTTGCTCGACAGCGCGGCGGACACCATCGTCTTTGTCGCCAAGAGCTGGGACTATCAGGTCCATGTTGCGCTGGGCTGCACCTTGGAGGAAAATCTCGAAGGCATTTCCGACAGCGTCGCGACGGCGGCGAAAGCGGGCCGCGAGGTCATCGTCGATTGCGAACATTTCTTCGACGGCTACAAGGCCAATCCCGATTACGCCCTTGCCTGCGCGGAGGCGGCCTATAAAGCCGGCGCGCGCTGGATCGTGCTGTGCGACACCAATGGCGGCACGCTGCCGCATGAAGTCGAGCAGATCGTGCAGGCGGTCACGGTCCATGTGCCGGGCGACCATCTCGGCATCCACGCCCATAACGACACCGAACAGGCGGTGGCCAATTCGCTGGCCGCCGTCCGCGGCGGAGCGCGGCAGATCCATGGCGCGCTGAATGGTTTGGGCGAACGCTGCGGCAACGCCAATCTCTGTTCGATCATCCCGACTCTGCTGCTGAAGCCGGAATTTTCGGAGAAATATGAGATCGGCGTCACGCCCGAGAGCCTGCGCGGCCTGACCAAACTCAGCCATACGCTGGACGAATTGCTCAACCGCGCGCCCGACCGTCATGCGCCCTATGTCGGCGCCTCGGCTTTCGCGACCAAGGCCGGCATCCATGCGTCCGCCGTGCTGAAGGATCCGCGCACCTATGAGCATGTCACGCCGGAGAGCGTCGGCAATATCCGCCGCGTTTTGGTCTCGGACCAGGCCGGCAAGTCCAACATTCTCGCCGAACTGGAGCGGCTCGGCGTCTCGGTGGCCAAGGACGATCCGCGCGTGTCGCGCCTGCTCGACGCCGTGAAGGAGAAGGAGGCGCAGGGCTATGCCTATGAAGGCGCCGACGCCAGTTTCGAACTGCTCGCGCGCCGCGTGCTCGGCCACGTGCCAGTCTATTTCGAGGTCGAGCGTTTCCGCGTCGATGTCGAGCGCCGTCACAACGCCGAAGGCGCGCTGGAGACCTTTTCGGAAGCCACCGTGCGGGTGAATGTCGATGGCCAGAGCCTGATTTCGGCGGCCGAGGGCAATGGCCCGGTCCATGCGCTTTATGTCGCGCTGTGCAAGGATCTCGGTAAATATCAGAAATATATCGACGATATCGAGCTGCTCGATTTCCGCGTGCGCATCTTCCAGGGCGGCGCCGACGCCGTGACCCGCGTGCTGATCGAATTCGGCGACAAGAGCGGCGAGACCTGGACCACGGTCGGCGTTTCGCCGAACCTGATCGACGCCTCCTTCCAGGCCTTGCTCGACGCCATCGACTATAAATTGCTCAAGGTTGGGGTCTAGGGCCGATCGGCCCCGAGTCGGCGCGATTTTTCGCGCCGCATTGCGCCGGATCATGGCCGGCGCCGAATTATTACACTAGCATGACAATAACCCGCCGGCGCGTTCGCGCGCGTCGGTTTTTCGTGCATTTTTTTGCAAGATATTAGCGGAGGTATCGAGCTTGGCCCAAACCGTCGAAGACATTGAAACCGTTTCGAACGTCCAGCCGACCGCCGTCGCCTCGGCTCCTGCCGCCCCGGCCAAAGCCGAGACGCCCAAACCGGCGGGCAAGTCGGCTGTGAAACCGGCGAGCAAGCCCAAGGCTTCCGAGGCGGAGGAGACGCCGCAGCATCATCTCGCGCAGATGCGGCACGATCCCGCCGCGATCCGCCGCGTGTTCGAGACCGGGGAATATCCCTATGCCTCGCGCCTGCGCACCGCGCCTTATGAAGAGCATATGCTCAAGCTCCAGCAGGAGCTGCTCAAGGCGCAGCGCTGGGTCGAAACCAGCGGCGAGAAGATCGTCATGCTGTTCGAGGGCCGCGACGCCGCCGGCAAGGGCGGCACGATCAAGCGCTATATGGAGCATATGAACCCGCGCACCGCGCGCGTGGTCGCGCTGCAGAAGCCGACCGAGCGCGAGCGCACGCAATGGTTCTTCCAGCGTTATATTTCGCAATTGCCTTCGGGCGGCGAGATCTGCCTGTTCGACCGCTCCTGGTACAATCGCGCCGGCGTCGAGCGGGTGATGGGCTTCTGCACGCCGAGCGAATATCTGGAATTCATGCGGCAATGCCCCGAGGTCGAGCGCATGCTGGCGCGCTCCGGCGTGCGCCTGTTCAAATATTGGTTCTCGGTGTCGCGCGAGGAGCAGCGCCGCCGCTTCGAGGCGCGCAAGACTGATCCGCTCAAGCAATGGAAACTATCGCCGATCGACCTCGCCTCGCTCGACAAATGGGACGAATATACCGAGGCCAAGGAGGCGATGTTTTTCTATACCGACACCGCCGACGCGCCCTGGACCATCATCAAATCCGATGACAAGAAGCGCGCCCGCCTCAATTGCATGACGCATTTCCTGTGGTCCCTGCCCTATCCCAACAAGGACCTGTCCATCGTCCACGCGCCGGACCCGCTGATCGTCGGTTCCACGGAACATGTGATCGGCCGCGACATGCATATTATCGAAAAGACGGTGCACCCCAATCTCAAGCGGGGCTGAAGACGAAAAACCCGCCGGAAACGGCGGGTTTTTTTATGCGCTCACTCCGGCTTGCGCGCCGCCGCTAGGATTGGATCGAGCACCGGCGCCAAAATGTTCTTCACCGCATAGATCGAGCCCGCCGGGGTATAGTGCCCGTAATCCATCGAGATCATGTCCTCGGGCAGGTGCGGCCCGACTATCCGGCGGCAGCCTTCCGGCCCGCACAAGGCGCGCGCCTGGGAGATGTAGACGACATTGTCGCCCCAGCGATGGGCGGCGAAAATGGCGTCCACGTCGAGGCTTCTCCGATCGAGGCTGTCGAATGTGAAATCGCTTGGCTTCTTTCCCGCATAAATTTCGCGTTCGAGCAGAGAAGGAAGCGCAGGCGACCAGGTTGGCACCTCGCCCATGACGATGATCGGTGAAGCGACTCCCGCTTTCCGAAGCGAAGCGACATTCGTGTCGAAGTCCTGCAGAAAAGTCGGATAGCTCCGGATGACGGAATCGTGGAAATCCTGGAAAAAGGCGGAAGCGATGATTGCCGTCGGCTTTAGCGCGGCAAGATTCTCGAAGATCGCCGCATTGTTTGCCCGGCATCGCAGCGAGCCGGCCAAGCCGGTGCTCCAATCCGTTTTCGGAATCAGCGGCGCGCAGCCCCCGGCGCCCATGATGACCAGATTGATCCGATCGCCATAAACCTCGCGCAGGCCCGGAATGAGATGCATCGCGTGAGAGTCGCCAAGCAGCGCCACGATCGGCCGCTCGGGGTTGTCTATCTTCAGGCACCCGCTTCTTTCGTAAAATGCATGCGCCTTGCTCTTCTGCTCGTCGAGACTGCCCATACGCGCGATCTCGCTGTCGCTGCAGACGTGATTCGCGACAAGGACTTTTGCGGCGACCCCGACATAGTCCACGATTGCGAGAACCTCGGGCGGCGAGCGCTTCGGAAAACCGTTTTGTTGCCGGGTCAGGCTGCCGAGCCCCCCCGCAAGCGCCGTTGTGGCCAGCAAGATCCCGGCGACGACAAGCGGTCTACGCGAGTAGCCTTTGGCGACAGGTCGCTCGATGAACCGCCATGTCAACCAGGCGAACAATACCGAGAAGCCGAGCAAGAGCGCCATCAGCCACGGCGGAAGGAGTTCGCCGACGTTGACATGGGCGAACGATAGCAGCGGCCAATGCCATAAATAGAGAGGATAGGAGATCCGGCCGAAAAATTGCGCAATGCGATTGCCGAGCAGGATATTGCTGATTTGCGCGCCCGGCGCTCCAATGACGAGGGCGCAGCCGACTGTCGGGAGCAAGGCGGCGGACCCGGGCCAAGGCGTCGCCTCGGAATACAGCCACAAGCTGGCCAGCATCATCGCAATGCCGAGTCCCGCCCGGAGATTGAGGGCAAACGCTGAAGACGGCGGTGGGTCGGCAAAAACCGCCCGCTGCGCCAGCAACGCGCCGAGCGCCAGTTCCCAGGCCCGACTGCTCAGGAAGAAGAAGGCGGCGTTCGGATCGCGAGGCGTGATGAAAATCGAAAAAGCGAGGGATAACAGGAAAAGAGCCGCAATGGCGGGGAGCAGGAAGCGGGAGACTCTGAACAGCAGCAGCATCAGCGCCGGCCAGATCAGGTAGAACTGCTCCTCGATGCTCAGCGACCAGAGATGCAGCAGCGGCATGTAGCGCGCGGCCGGATCGAAATAAGCCGCTGGACCTTGGGCCTGCCGATAAAGCCACAGGTTCACCGAGAAATAGGAGCTCCCCTCCATATGGCCGCCGAACCGGCGGAAATCGTCCGGGTTGAGCATGAACCAGCCCACGCCCCAACTGACGAACATCACCAGCAGCAGAGCGGGCAGGATGCGCCTCACCCGCTTGCCGTAGAAACCGGCGATCGAGAAGGCCCCGGCGACGCGTTCGCTCAGGATGATCCGCGTGATCAGGAAGCCGGAAATGACGAAGAAGATATCGACGCCGACGAAGCCGCCCCAAACGGGCAAGCCAGCGTGAAATGCCACCACGGCCAGCACGGCCAGTGCACGCAAGCCATTGATATCTGGCCTGAAATCATGATGCGCGAACGGCTTCGACATGGCGGCGTCGAAGCCCTTCTCGGAGACCGGCTTATCCATCAATCACATGCCCTGCGGGCCGCGGGTGATGGCGGCGACGCCGGTGCGCGCGACCTCCACCAGCCCGATCGGACGCATCAGCTCGACGAAATCGTCGATCTTCTTGGGCGCGCCGGTCAGTTCGAAAATGAAGCTCTCGGTGGTGGCGTCGATGACGCGGGCGCGGAAGGCTTCCGCGAGGCGCATGGCCTCGGTGCGGTTCTCGCCCTTGCCGCGCACCTTGATCATCGCCAATTCGCGCTGCACGAAACGGTCAAGCAGCGACAGATCCGTCACCTTGTGGATCGGCACGATGCGTTCGAGCTGATGCGAAATCTGCTCGATGGTCTCGGGCGCGCCGGTGGTGACGATGGTGATGCGCGAAAGCTGCTGGGCGTGCGCGACCTCGGCCACGGTCAGGCTTTCGATATTATAGCCGCGGCCGGAGAACAGGCCGACCACGCGGGCGAGAACGCCGGGCTCGTTGTCGACCAGCACGGACAAAGTGTGCGTCTCGGAGCGCGACGCCTTGCCGGCGGAGGAGGAATAGGGCGAGAGCGCGGCGGGGGTCTGGGCGTTCATGGAAATCCGTCCGTTAGCAAACTGAACCCGTCATTGCGAGCGAAGCGAAGCAATCCATCTTCCACGCAAACCGCAGCGTGGATTGCTTCGCTTCGCTCGCAATGACGGCGAGGTTGAAGCGGGGCGGCGCGGCTCGTCATCGAGGCCCCTCACCCCTGCCCTCTCCCCGCAGAACGGGGCGAGGGAGAAAACTCACACCAGCATCTTGCCCTTGTCGTCGATCACATTGCCGATGTCCTCATCGGTATCGGGCAGGATCATCTCGTTATGCGCCTTGCCCGACGGGATCATCGGCAGGCAATTCTCTGCCTTGTCCACGACGCAGTCGAACACGACCGCCTGCGGGCTGTCGATCATCTCCTGGATCGCGGCGTCAAGCCGGCCCGGATCGGAACAGCGCATGCCCTTCATGCCATAGGCCTCGGCGAGCTTGACGAAATCCGGCAGCGCCTCGGAATAGGACGAGGAATAGCGCCCGCCATGCAGCAATTCCTGCCACTGACGCACCATGCCCATATATTCGTTGTTCAGGATGAACACCTTGATCGGGCAGCGATATTGCTTGGCGGTCGACAGCTCCTGAATATTCATCAGGATGGAAGCTTCGCCCGCCACGTCGATCACCAGAGCGTCGGGATGGGCGAGCTGCGCGCCGATCGCCGCCGGCAGGCCATAGCCCATGGTGCCGAGGCCGCCGGAGGTCATCCAGCGATTGGGCTCCTCGAAGCGGTAATGCTGGGCCGCCCACATCTGATGCTGGCCGACCTCGGTCGTGATCAGCGTCTTGCGGGCCTTGGTCAAAGCGTAGAGCCGCTCGATGGCGTATTGCGGCTTTATGACCGTATCGGACTTCTTGTAGCCGAAGGAATTGCGGCCGCGCCAGCGGTCGATCTGGCCCCACCAGCCTTCCAGCGCCTTTTTGTCGACGCTATGCGCCTCGGAGCGCCACAGCCGGACCATATCCTCCAGCACATGGGCGCAATCGCCGACGATGGCGAGATCGACCGGCACGTTCTTGTTGATCGAGGACGGATCGATGTCGATATGGATCTTCTTGGAATAAGGCGCGAAGGCGTCGAGGCGGCCGGTGATGCGGTCGTCGAAACGCGCGCCGACGCAGACCATCAGATCGCAATCGTGCATGGCGTTATTGGCTTCATAGGAGCCGTGCATGCCCAACATGCCGAGCCAATTCTTGCCCGAGGCCGGATAGGCGCCGAGGCCCATCAGGGTCGAGGTGATCGGGAAGCCGGTCTGGGCCACCAGTTCGCGCAGCAAAGTCGCGGCCAGCGGGCCGGCGTTGATGACGCCGCCGCCGGTGTAGAAAATCGGCTTCCGGGCCTTGGACATCATCTCCAAAGCCTGTTTGATCTTGCCGATATCGCCCTTGAGCTGCGGCTGGTAGGTCTTGTGCTGCGCGTTCTTGGGCTGCGAATAAACGCCGCTGGCGAATTGCACATCCTTCGGAATGTCGATCACCACCGGGCCCGGACGGCCCGATCGCGCGATATAGAAGGCCTCGTGCAGGATGCGCGGCAGGTCCTCGATGCGCCGCACCAGATAATTATGCTTGGTGCAATGGCGCGTCAGGCCGACCGTATCGGCCTCCTGGAACGCGTCCGAGCCGATCAGATGGGTCGGCACCTGGCCGGTGATGCAGACCAGCGGGATCGAATCCATCAAGGCGTCGGTGAGGCCGGTAATGGCGTTGGTGGCGCCGGGGCCGGAGGTCACCAGCAGGCAGCCGACCTTGCCGGAGGAGCGGGCGTAGCCCTCCGCCGCATGGGCCGCGCCCTGCTCGTGGCGGACGAGAACATGCTGGACCTTGGTCTGGTGAAACAGGGCGTCATAGATCGGAAGGACTGCGCCGCCCGGATAACCGAACAAATGCGTCACGCCCTGATCCTGCAGGGCCTGCACCACCATTTCGGCGCCGGTCATCGTCTTCGACATTTCAACAGCTCCAGCTTACTTGACCTCTGGTCCGATCTTTTGCGCGGGCAAAGCTTGCGGCCAAAATAAAAAAGGCCCCTTTCGGGACCCGGGTAAGCGCCAGCGGCAGGAGATCCGGGTCAGTCCCGGCCTGCTTCAGGCGCTCGCATGATTACAAGAATGGTCCGCATGAGGGATGTTTCCCAAGATCGTTTGTTTCTCTTATGACAGGCCTTCGGAGCGGTCAAGCCTGTCCGGCCGCGACGGGACGCAAAAAAATCACCTCCGTCTCGCCGTAATCGCGCCGCTCAAGCAGGTCGAAACCGGGCGCGGGCTCGAACATGGCCGCAGTCGCTTCCTCCACGATCACCAGAGCGTCGGGGGCCAGCCAGCCGCC
>NZ_JAYSBG010000169.1:0-7538 GCF_041915505.1 Rhodoblastus sp.
GCTGCACCACAGAGGCGAGGGTTTAGCGGAATTTTTGAAGCCGGGAGTGGGGGGTCGCTTTGAGAATCGAGGAGCCATAGGGGTCCCCTCTGCCCAGGCGAACAAAACCAGCAAACACAATCGATCAACCAAGCCTGTTGCCGCGCGCTTCAGGTCAACACTGACTCATGTCCAAGCGAAAGGGGCACAATGGAAACGAAAAGCACTAAAGGCACTGCGGGGCAAGGCGAAGGGACGATGCGTCGCCTTCCGGTGGCCTACGGGATCAAGGATGCAGTCGAAGCTATCGGCCTCGGGCGATCCACGCTGTACGAGATGATGCAGAAGGGGACGCTGCGGTTCGTGAAGATCGGCAGGCGGAGGCTCATTCCGGCTGACGCCTTGATGGCGCTCATTGAGCCTGAGCTAAGAGCGGCTTGAGGCCTTATACCTTCGTAGGGGGTCGAGGGATGCGCTTAGGCTTCCTTTGGCCTCCAGCGATGATGGAATGTTGGGTTAAATGTTGGGATATCTCCAGATAGAGAATATAATATCGTAATAATATCAATGCAGTAATGAGATATCATGGAGGTGGGCGAGGCCTCCATCTTTCTTCCCTTGCGATATTGGACATGCGCCGACGCCGCGAGTCGTCGTGGCAAGACGTTCCGAACTCCAAAAAATGGAGCCGGCCCGAGGTTCGGGCCGGCCGCCAATGCGCTTGCGCGGATGGATGGAATCAGTCGTCGCGACGGGCGCCGGGGACATTGGCTTCAGCGCGCTGCTGACGCGTGCGGTCCACAACGAAAAGGCGGTCGCCTTCGCGCTTGATCTCGACCGTCGTGGTCGATTCGCCGACCGCGCCGGGGGTCGAGACCGTGGTGGCCTGGCCAGGCTGCAGCGACGACACGAAGCGCAGCGGATGGCCGTCGCTGTCCAGCGTCACCACCACATCGAAAGCCTTGCCGTTGGGGGCGTAATAGACGGTGCCGCGCACATCCTTGAGCGCGATGGTCTGGCCGGCGAAAGCGCGAAGCTCGGCGGCGCCGGCTGCGCCGGACAGAGCGAGCGAAACGGCGGCTACCCCCACCACGGATTTCGCCAAAGAAACCGCAGACATCTTGAACATATTGAATCTCCTTGCACGGACGGTCGGTGTCACTCCCTCCGGTGCAACGCGATTCGTTTTTGGATTGGGGGCAGTCTTTTTGCGCGCGCTTTTAGCGTTCCTCGAAAGCTATATGGGAGATTCGAAGCTCAGGCGCAACCTGGGGATTGGACGAAAGGCGAATGCCGGCCGGCGCGCAGGCGTCGCGCGCGTCCCATGAAAAACGCCCGCCCGTACCTCCGGGGCGAGCGTTTCCGGGCTTCAGCTCTCGGGGTGAAGCATCAGCTGACGAGCGATATGGGAGCCAGATCAGCGCTGTGCAAGGGGCAGCCATGCAAAAAAGCGGCGCCTTGACGCTTGTTTCGGGCCTCGGACGGTTCGTAACAGAGCGCTGTCGCGGTCCGCGCGACCTCCCGACAGGCGTGTCGTAATTCAATCACATATTGTCGCGCGTCGGCCGCCATTTCCGGCTCCCGCGCCCAAAATGCGGTCCAAAACCGTGGCCCGATATCTGCAGCGCGTGAAAGAACGGTTCGCGCGGAAAATCGACCGGAGAATCGACGAGGACATCCCATGCAGGCCCATCCGCATCGTCACGACCATTCGCCCTTGCCGCCGGCGCGTCGCGCCGGTCCGATTCTGCCGCGCGCCGAGGATCCAGAAGTCGCTTTCGCCGGATTCGCCTTCGCCGCCGGTGCGCCGCCCGCCGCGCCTGGCCTGCTGGCGCTGACGCGCCGCATCGGCGAATTCCTCTATCCGGTGATCTTCACGGAAGCCGAAGACCTGGCGGCGGAAGTAGCGCGGCTGCGCGAGCAGGAGCCCGTGCTGGCCTCCGGCCTCGCCGACGGCTGTTTCTGGAGCGCGCGCGACAACGCCCGCATGCGCAAGCATGTCCTGCGCGATCTGGTCGGCAAATACGATCCGCCGCTCAACGAAGATTTCCGCACCGGCCACGCGGCCCCGGAAATCGCCGCGCTGGTCCCGGATCGCGCCAAGAATCTGCCGTCGGGCGTGGCCGGCCACGGCGCCGAGCCGATCGAGGCGACGGAAGGCGAACTCAAGGCGATGGTTCGCGCCTTTTATTCCGAGGCGATGGACGATCCCTTGATCGGGCCGGTCTTCAAGAGTCATGTTTCCGATTGGGACCATCATTTCGAAATCGTGCAGAATTTCTGGTCGCGCTCGCTGCTCGGCACGTCGCGCTATACCGGCAGCCCGTTCACGCCGCATCTGTCGATGAATCTGAAGCCGGAATTCTTCGACCGCTGGGTGGCTTTGTTTCGCAAGAACGCCGAGGCGAATCTGAAGCCGGCGGCGGCGCAGGCGGCCATAGCGCGGGTCGAGCATATGAGCGTCTGTTTCCAAGCAGGCCTGTTTCCGCCTAAGATGCCGCAAAAGGACGCCCCGCAAAAGGAGCCCGCCGCGTGACGGAGGAAGCGGATAATGGCGCACAGGCCTTTTTCCTGGCCATGCGCGCGAGTTTTGACCGGATTCTCGCGGTCGGCCGGGACGATCCGCGCCTGGTGGACGCGCTGACGGCGCAGGCTTTCGAGAGCTTCGACCGGAATTCGGACATTCAGAGCGAGGGCCAGCCCGATCCGGCCTGCGTACGCGGCTGCGACACATGTTGCTGCCTGCATGTCTCCGCCACCGCGCCGGAAATCTTCCTCGCCGCGCGCTTCCTGCGCCTGACCGCGCCGGCCTTCGCGAGACATGGCGTCAACCTGCGGGAAAAGCTCGTCGAGGCCCATGTCGCCACCGATGGCAAGAACCAGCAGGAGCGTTTCGCCTCCTGCCTGATGTGCCCCTTCATCATCGGCGGCGCCTGCGCGATCTATTCCGTGCGGACTTTGGCGTGCCGCGGCCATGTCTCGTTCGACAGCGACGCCTGCAAGGCTGCCGCCGCCGGCGAGCAGGACGTCGAGGCGATTCTGTCGTCCGCCCATAGCGGCGTGCGCGCTCTGGTGCAGAGCGCTTTGCAAGCCTCGCTGCGCGACGCCGGACTCGATTGGGGCGCGTGTGAATTTCTCGCCGGGCTCGATCGCGCGATGAATCAGGACGATTGCGAAGCGCGCTGGCTGCGCGGCGAACCGGTATTCGCCGATCTGCACGAAAACCGCGACGCCGCGCGGGATATGGCCGCGACCTTCGACGCGCTGCGTCCGAATTGACGAAGAGCGTCAGACAAGGCGGATTTTATCCTGGGGAATCAATCCTTCCTGGTCGGGCGCGCCGTCCCGTTATTCCACTTTCAGCAGCACGTGCTTTTTCTTGCCGACCGAGAGCTTGACCAGACCGTCCTTTTCAAAATCGGCCCGACCCAGCACATATCGTTCATCGGTAACGGCGGCGTCGTTCAGCCTGAGCCCACCGCCCTTGATCTGGCGGCGCGCCTCGCCCGTCGAGGGCGTCAGTCCCGCCTTGACGAAAGCCGTCAGCACGCCGAGCCCGGCCGCGATTTCGGCTTCCGGCACGGTCACGGTCGGCAGGCTTTCGGCCAGCACGCCTTCTTCAAAAGTTTTCCGGGCGGTCTCGGCGGCGGCTTCGGCGGCTTCGCGGCCTTGCAGCAAAGCCGTGGCCTCATTGGCCAGTATCTTCTTGGCCTCGTTGATCTCGGCGTCTTGCAGCGCGGCGAGCTTCGCCACCTCGTCGAGCGGAAGCGTCGTGAACAGCTTCAGGAACCGCTCGACATCGGCGTCCTCGGCGTTGCGCCAGAACTGCCAATAATCATAGACCGACAGCATATCGGCGTTGAGCCAGACGGCGCCGGCGGCGGTCTTGCCCATTTTCGCGCCCGAAGCGGTGGTTAGCAGCGGGGAGGTGAGGGCGTAGAGCTGCGGGGTCCCCATGCGGCGGCCGAGGTCGAGCCCGGTGATGATATTGCCCCATTGGTCCGAGCCGCCCATCTGCAAAATACAATTGTGGCGCTTGTTCAGCTCTACGAAATCATAGGCCTGCAGGCACATGTAGTTGAATTCGATGAAGGACAGCTCGTGCTCGCGCTCCAGCCGCAGCTTGACCGAATCCATCGCCATCATGCGGTTGACCGAGAAATGCCGGCCGACGTCGCGCAGGAAGTCGATGTAATTCAGCTTGCAGAGCCATTCCTCATTATCGGTCATGGCGGCGTCGGTCTTGGCCGGGCCGAAGGTCAGGAATTTCTCGAACACCTTGCGGATCGAGTCCTTGTTGGTCTCGATCGTCTCGACGGTGAGCATTTTGCGGCTCTCGTCCTTGCCGGACGGATCGCCGACGCGCGTGGTGCCGCCGCCCATCAGCGTGATCGGCTTGCCGCCGGTCTTTTGCAGCCAATGCAGCATCATGATCGGCAGCAGCGAGCCGACATGGAGCGAGGGCGCCGTGCAGTCGAAGCCGATATAGGCGATCAGCTCGCCGGCGAGCGCCTTCTTGTCCAGCCCCTCGGCATCGGAGCACTGATGGACGAAGCCGCGCGCAAAAAGCGTGCGCAGGAAATCGGATTTCGGCTGGTAGTCGGTCATTTCATCCTCGCTGGCCGCGAGCTTTAGTTTTTTGCCGCGCGACGCGCAAGCGGTCGGCGTATGCCGGAGCGCGCGCGAATCGGAAAGCTGCAAGCGGTCGGCGCAAGCCGGAGCACGCGCGAATTCGGAAAGCTGCAAGCGGTCGGCGTATGCCGGAGCGCGCGCGAATCGCAAAGCTGCAAGCGGTCGGCGCAAGCCGGAGCGGAGCGAAGCGAGAGCCTGCAAGGCCCAGTGTTCAGCGGCGGATCAGGATGACGCCGCCGATCAGAAGGGCGACGCCGAGCGCCCGCGTGAGGTCGATGGGGCGCTGGGCGAGGCCGAGCCAGCCGAAATGGTCCATGGTCACGGAGGTCAGCAACTGGCCGGCGATCACCAGGCCGATGAAGGTCGCCGCGCCGAGCTGAGGAACGAGAATGATGGACAGGCCGATGAAAGTCGCGCCCAACAGCCCGCCGGTCCACGTCCACCATGGCAGCCGCGCGACGAGACTGGCGGCGGGAACAGGCGTCCGCAGGATCAGGGCGGTCAGCACGATGGCGGTTATGCCGACGAGGAAGCTCGCGAAACTCGCCCAGATTGTGGAGTCGAGCCCAAAACGAAGCTTGGCGTTGATGGCTTGCTGGACCACGAGGCAGGCGCCAGCCAGACCAGCGAGAATCAGGGGAAGCAGGCTGTCCGGCATCGGATTCCGCAATATGGGAGGGCAGGCGCGTCGGACCATGCCGTCAAACGCCCGGCGTGTCCATGGCGAGCATGGGCGAAAGCGGACGCCCTATTCCCCGATGATCTTGATCAGCGCCCGTTTCCGCCGCCCGCCGTCGAATTCGCCGTAGAAGATCTGCTCCCACGGTCCGAAGTCGAGCTTTCCGCCGGTGATCGCCACCACGACCTCGCGGCCCATCACCTGCCGTTTCATGTGGGCGTCGGCGTTGTCCTCGCCGGTGCGGTTGTGGCGATAGCCCGAAACGGGCTCGTGCGGCGCGAGCTTTTCAAGCCAGACGTCATAATCATGATGCAGCCCGCTCTCGTCGTCATTAATGAAGACGGACGCCGTAATATGCATGGCGTTGACTAGAACGAGCCCCTCGCGCACGCCCGAATCGCGCAGCGCCGCCTCCACCTGCGGCGTGATATTCATAAAGGCCCGCCGTCCCGGCGTCTCGAACCATAATTCTTTGCGATAGGATTTCATCGCGCGCTCCCTCCACGCCTCCGAACTCGTCCCGCAGTCTTCGGGGAAAGGGCGAATCGCGCAAGCGGCGCCCCGCCGACATGCCGCTTGCGCGCCGTTCGAGCTTGTCGCAGGATCCGGCGCTTGAAACGGGGGAGCATCAATGACGATTTCCAGATTTTTTGCCCGCGCCGCGTCCCTGGCTGTTGTGGGAGGCTTCTTTTCGGTCGCCGCCGCCGCCGGCGCCTTCGCCCAGGGCACGCCGGAACAGCAATCGGCCTGTCAGGGCGACGCTTTTCAGTTCTGCGCCGGCGCGATTCCCAATGTTCCCGAAATCGAATCCTGCCTGAAAACCAATATCAGCCAGATTTCCCCGGCCTGCCGCGCCGAATTCGAACCGGTCGGCAAGACTCGTCTGCGTCGCGAACATTTTCAATGATTGGGGCAGGGCCCGCCGTTGCGTAGGCGCCCGCTGCTTCAGCTTGGCGCGACACAATGATCCGGGACGCGTGGGGCCGGCGAAAGCGGATTTCGCCGGCGTTTTAATCGGCATTTAACCTTCGAAAGCCCCCAAAAAACGGTTGACGGAGGCGATTCACCCCACTATGTTCCGCGCCACTTCAGACAGGCCGTAGACGGGCATGTTTTCCAGCGACTCGCCGGAAACCCAAGCAGTCTAAACGCTGTCGACCAGCTTTGCGACTGAAGAGTCATCCGGTTTCGGACGGGTTTTCCCGGCGGAATCGTTCATCGACATGATTGGCGCTGATGCGTTGATCCTCTGTCTGGCAAGCGCCGGAAGCCCTTTGGGGCTGAAGGCGCTCGTTTGTTTCGCTGTGGAGCCTGTGCTTCGCCGCGGAGCAGCCGGGGCGGCGACGCCTCGGGCTTAATCGTTTCACTGTTCGCTTCGGAAGGGCGAAGGATGCCGACAATTTCCCAGTTGATCCGCAAGCCGCGGCAACCGAAAACCTATCGCGAAAAGGCTCGCCATCTGCAGGCTTCGCCGCAGAAGCGCGGCGTCTGCACGCGCGTTTATACGACGACCCCGAAGAAGCCGAACTCGGCGCTTCGTAAGGTTGCGAAGGTTCGTTTGACCAACGGCTTCGAGGTCATCGGCTATATCCCGGGCGAGGGGCACAACCTCCAGGAGCACTCCGTGGTCATGATCCGCGGCGGCCGTGTGAAGGATCTTCCCGGCGTGCGTTATCACATCCTGCGCGGCGTGCTCGACACCCAGGGCGTCAAGGACCGCAAGCAGCGCCGTTCGAAATACGGCGCCAAGCGTCCGAAGTAAGTCTTACAGCTTCTCGAGGAGCAACCATGTCTCGTCGTCACAGCGCGGAAAAGCGCGAAGTCATCCCGGACGCCAAATTTGGCGATATCGTTGTCGCCAAGTTCATGAATTCGATCATGTACGACGGCAAGAAGTCGGCCGCCGAAGCGATCGTTTATGGCGCTTTCGACATCATCGAGGGCAAAGCCAAGGTCGAGCCGCTCGGCGTGTTCAAGCAGGCGCTGGAAAACGTCGCCCCGGCGATCGAGGTCCGCTCCCGCCGCGTCGGCGGCGCGACCTATCAGGTGCCCGTCGAAGTCCGCACCGAGCGCCGCCAGGCTCTCGCGATCCGCTGGATCATCACGGCTGCTCGCGGCCGCAACGACAAGACCATGGTCGACCGTCTCTCGGCCGAACTGCTCGACGCGTCGAACAACCGCGGCGCCGCCGTGAAGAAGCGCGAAGACACGCACCGCATGGCGGAAGCCAACCGCGCCTTCTCGCATT
>NZ_JAYSBG010000170.1:0-7370 GCF_041915505.1 Rhodoblastus sp.
TCGTCGCCGATCCGGAAATCCTCGAACGGTCGGAGGAAAGCTCGGTCTATGAGGAGGGCTGCCTCTCGATCCCCGAATATTACGAGGAGGTCAGCCGCCCGGCCAAGGTTCGCGTGCGCTTCCTCGACCGTAATAATGAGCGCCGGGAAATCGAGGCCGAGGGCCTGCTGGCGACCTGCCTGCAGCACGAGATCGACCATCTCGACGGCAAATTGTTCATCGACCATATCTCGCGCCTGAAGCGCGAGCGGGCGATCAAGAAATTCACCAAAGCCGCGCGCAATGGCGACGCCCCCGTCCAGCGCGGGCCGGAAATTCGCGAAAAGACTCTCGGCTGAGCGGAAAGAACTGGGGCTGATCCATGCGCGTCATTTTCATGGGCACGCCGGATTTCGCGCTGGCGCCGCTGGCCGAAATTTTTGGGCGCGGCCATGAGATTGCGGCGGTTTATACCCGCGCGCCAAAACCGGCCGGGCGGCGCGGGCTGGAGCTGACGCCCTCGCCGGTCCATGCCGCCGCGGAGCGTTACGGCCTGACCGTGTTGACGCCGAAAAACTTCCGCGATCCCGAAACCATCGAGCAGTTTCAGTCGTTTGAGGCCGATGTCGCGGTGGTAGTGGCTTATGGCCTCATCCTGCCCAAGCCGGTTCTCGATTCGCCCGCCTATGGCTGCCTCAATCTCCACGCCTCGCTGCTGCCGCGCTGGCGCGGCGCCGCGCCGATCCAGCGCGCCATCATGGCGGGCGACAAGGAGACCGGCGTCGAGGTGATGAAAATGGAAGAGGGGCTCGACACCGGCCCCATCGCCATGGCGGAAAAACTCGCCATCACGCCGGATATGACGGGCGGTGAGGCCCATGATCGGCTTTCCCTGCTCGGCGCCGATCTGATCGGCCGCGCCTTGGCCGCTCTGGAGCGCGGCGGGCTGCAGTTCCAGCCGCAGGCGGAGGAGGGCGTGCTTTACGCCAAAAAGATCGACAAGGCCGAGGCCCGCGTCGATTTCGCCCGCCCCGCCGGTGAATTGCACAATCTCATCTGCGGCCTGTCGCCCTTCCCGGGCGCCTTTTTCGAGACGGATTTCGGCAAGGGGCCGGAACGCGTGAAAGTGCTGCATTCGGCTCTGGCCGAGGGCGCCGGCACGCCGGGCGAAATCCTCGACGAGACGCCGCGCGTGGCCTGTGGCGCGGGGGCCTTGCGCCTGATCGAGGTCCAGCGCGCCGGGCGCGGCCCGGTCTCGGGCGCGGAATTTTTGCGCGGCGCGCGGCTCACGCCCGGCGCGATTCTGGCGCAGGCGGAAAATGCCGCGCTATAAGCTCGTCATAGAATATGATGGGACCGATTATGTCGGCTGGCAGCGGCAGGCCAACGGCTTATCGGTCCAGGAAGTGATCGAAAGCGCGCTGGCGCGGCTCGACCCGAGTCCCGGCGGCTTGCGCGGGGCGGGGCGCACCGACGCCGGCGTCCACGCTTCGGCGCAGGTCGGCCACGTCGATCTGTCGCGCGAATGGCGCGGCGACAAGCTGCGCGAGGCGCTGAACGCCCAGATGCGGCCGGAAAAGGTCGCGATTCTGCTGGCTGAGGCCGCGCCGGACGATTTCGACGCGCGATTTTCGGCCAAGGCGCGGCATTATCTCTATCGCATCGTCAATCGCCGCGCACCGCTGACCTTCGATTCCGGCCGCGCCTGGCTGGTCAAGCGCCGCCTCGACAGCGCCGCCATGCATCAGGCGGCGCAAGGGCTGATCGGCCGCCATGATTTCTCGACCTTTCGCGACGCCGATTGCCAGGCAGACAATCCCGTGCGCACGCTCGACCGGCTCGATGTGGTTCGCAATGGCGACGAAATTCACGTCTTCGCCAGCGCCCGCGCCTTTTTGCACCGGCAAGTGCGCTCGATGGTCGGCTCGCTGGAACATGTCGGCTCGGGAAAATGGACGGCGGCCGATCTCAAGGCGGCGCTCGACGCCTGCGACCGCGCCCGCTGTGGCCAGGTCGCGCCGGCCGCAGGGCTCTATCTGATCGGCGTGGATTACTGAATTCTATTCGGCGGGCTCGGCCAGGGCTCGGTTCGGGCCCGTCGAATCGAATTGCGGCCCCGCGCGCAGGCCCTTGCGCAAGGGCTCGATCATCAGCTCGTTCGCCTTGTGCAGCAGCATCGCCATGATGAGGATGAGGGGCAGCGCGACATAAAACAGCAGAACGCCGCGGCCTTCGAAATTTTCCAGCAGCAGAAAGGCCGCGAAACCGCCGAGCCATTGCACCAGAAAGACCGGATAGCTCAGATGGCCGAGCAAGGCGTCGCGCTCGCGCAGCTTTTCCGACAGCCTGAATTCGAGCATGAAGGGCGCGGCGAGGCCGAACAGCAGCATATTGGCGTAAAAGCCGAAGTCGAGCACATGTTCGCCCCAGACGAGATAGCCGAACACGGTGTTGCAGAACCACAGCACGGCGCAGGTCGCGCCGAGGCGCGTGTTTTTCGCCAGGCGATCGTAGTGGAAATGGATCATCACGCCGGCCGAATAGCTGAAAATGGCGGCGGCGATCGGGAAATAGCGCTCGCTGAAATCCGCGCCCTGGACGAGAAGAGCGACATGATAGGCGGCGCCGACAGCGAAACAGGCCGCGGCGATCTTGATGTTGCGCGCCATGCCGAGCCAGAGGAAGAAATACATGACCAGTTCGACGGCGAGCGACCAGGCCGGCTCGATATAGCGCAGTTGCAGCTCGCCATTGGCCAGCGGCAGCAGGATGAAATTCTGCAGCACGGCGTCGGCCCGCTGCTCGAAGGCCCATCGCGGCATGAAATAGCCGGCCTGAAGGGGCAGCAGGCGAATGACCATAATGGTGATCATGCAGACCAGCGCATAGAGCGGCACGATGCGCAGCAGCCGGTTGGCGTAGAAGCGGTGGAAATCGAACGCATAGGTCTCATGCAGCGATTTCGTGAGCACGATCCCCGAAAGAATGAAGAAGGAGCGCACCGCGTAAAAGCCGAAATGATCTGCGCTATGGGCCCCGCTCAGATGCGAGAACACCACCAGCAGAGAGAGAAAAAGCCGCAGAATTCCGGGCATCATGCTGTTCCAGCCGCGCGGTCGGCGCTCGATCCGACCTTTCGTAGCGGCACTTTGGCCCGGCCATGGAAAACAGAATCTAAAGGCCAGCGCGCCCGCAAAGGCTTTTTGTTAGATATGATTTCCTAGGGAAACAGGGCGTTAACGGGACGGCGCCCAGCGCGGCGCGGGCGAAGCGGCGGCCTATTCGACCTTTTCGCCGGGATAGACGCCCCACAGGCTGGTCTGGGCCAGATAGCCGTCATAGCCGTCGCCCTTGAGGCGGCACCAGCTTCCGTCGCATTTCTTGACCGAGGCGATGACGCCCGGCGCGAGCTTGGCCACCACTTTGGCGTCGTCCTGGGGCTCGGCTCTTAGCGGAAACGGCGGCGCGTCCTTCTTCCACGGCGCGACCAAAGCGGTGCGCTTGCCGGACAGCAGCGAATGCAGCACCCAGCCCTCGGCCCCTTCCGAATCGCGGATGCGGCGCCAGGTCTCATATTCGGCGGTGATTTCGACCGGCAGGCCGGCGCGCTGGTAGATCCATTTGGTCGCGTGGTCCTTGGAGGGGCCCTCGCGCAAATTGACGTGATCCGACTTTAGGCTGACATAGCGCGGAACCGGCAGGCCGGTGGTCGGCCCCACCGCCTGCTGCGCCAAGGCGTCTTGCGCGCCAAGCAGCAGCAGGGCGCCCAGAACCAGCGGCCGGCGCGCGCGAAAACGCGGCGCGGCGGGGCGGGAACCGGAAAAAATCGCTTTGAGGCAATGCGCCATATCGCCTTATTCCTTCACGTCGCGCCCAGACCCGAGCTTTGGCCCGCGCCTTTGTCCGCGCCCCACGCAGGCCAAAGCTCGGGTCTGGGCGGAACGGATCGCCGTCCTTGTTTTTGCCAAAGCATCTGCTAGGAAGCAGAAGCAGAGGTGCGGGACGCGGGTTTGATTGCGGTCAAACCTTTGTGGCCCAATCATTGTTAATGACTGGTTTAGGAAGGCGCCGCACGCGCGTTGATGCGGCCCGCCGAGGGAGAAACGGGAATTCCATGGGCAAAGCCAAGCCGCTCGTCATCGTCACCCGCAAACTTCCCGAACAAGTCGAAGCGCGCATGCGCGAATTGTTCGACGCCCGTTTCAACGAAACCGATACGCCGATGTCGCAGGCCGAGCTGGCGGAAGCCATGCGCGCGGCCGACGTGCTGGTTCCGACCATTACCGACCGGATCGACGCCCATCTCATCGCCCAGGCTGGCGAGCGCCTGAAGCTGATCGCCAATTTCGGCAATGGCGTCGACAATATCGACGTCACCTCGGCGCTGCGGCGCGGCGTCACCGTCACCAACACCCCCGGCGTGCTGACCGAAGACACCGCCGACATGACCATGGGCCTGATCGTCGCGGTCTCGCGTCGCATCGTCGAGGGCGCCGGCGCCCTGGTTGGCGGCGCGTGGTCGGGCTGGTCGCCGACCTGGATGCTCGGCCATCGCATTACCGGCAAGCGGCTGGGCATCGTCGGCATGGGCCGCATCGGCCAGGCCGTCGCCCGCCGCGCCAAGGCCTTCGGCCTTTCCATCGCCTATCACAACCGCCGCCCGGTGGCGCCCGCGATTGAGCAAGAGCTGGGCGCGACCTTCCACGAATCGCTCGACCAGATGCTGGCGCGGGTGGATATCGTCTCGGTCAATTGCCCGCAGACCCCCGCGACCTTCCATCTGCTGTCGGCGCGCCGGCTGAAGAGCCTGCATTCCAGCGCGATCATCGTGAACACCGCGCGCGGCGATATCATCGACCAGAACGCCCTGATCCGCATGCTGGAGGCGGGCGAACTCGCCGGCGCCGGCCTCGATGTGTTCGAGCATGAGCCGGCGGTGTCGTCGAAACTGCTGAAACTGGCGGAAGCCGGCAAGGTGACGCTGCTGCCGCATATGGGCTCGGCCACCATCGAGGGCCGCATCGACATGGGCGAGAAGGTCATCATCAATGTGAAGACTTTTATGGACGGCCACCGCCCGCCGGACCGCGTGCTGCCCAGCATGTTGTGAAGATCGCCAAGGACGCGCGCCACCGGCGCCATCCGTAAAAGACGACCCATGATAACGGCGTCATGCCGGAGCGAAGGCGTTTCGACCTCGCCGGGCGAATGTGCCGTGCATGTGCGACAGGTCGCCGCGAAGTTCTAACACGCCCTCCTCGCCGAGGGCGCAGACGCGCGCCCAGAGCAACAGGTCGCTGACGCGGTTGTCGATGAGTTCGCACATCGTCTCGCCAATAATGAGAGCGGCTTTTTTCCAGTCATCGCTCGCACAGGAAACGATTGCGTCGTCGAAAAAAGTGATCGGCGCCGAGACGAGGCGCGGTCCGTCAACGACCCGCAATGGGGCGTTCTCTCTCGTCAGCCGGCGCCATTCCTCGACATAAAATGCGATTTCGTTCGGGTTCAACATCCGTTGCCGTTCCAGCAGTCGCGCTTCGACGATCTTCGCCGGCGTCAAAATCCCCAACGAACGAGGGACGGAGGTTCCTTGCCGACCGCGCCACGCGAATTCGATGTCGGTCGCGTCGATCACGCGAAACGGAGAGTCTGCCCGACGCCGAATGAATTCAAGAAATGCCGAATATTCCGATGCATCATGCCGGGAAACCCACGCGACAGGCAAAATGCCGGGCGACGCGGCCTCGGTCCAGAATTGATTCGCCGCATGAGCGACTTCGCCCCATTCGTAGCCAAGCCATTCCTGGACCCACTCCTCGCGAGGGGCGGAGCCCGCCGGAAAGACCGGCCCGAAACTCAGATCGTCGAGAAAACCGATGACTCGCTCAGCGCAACCAATAGTGGCGAGCGCCTGTTTGATGCTCTGGGCGGCGGAAGCATTGAAGCAGATGTGGACAGTCGGCTTTGCAAATTCTGGCATGTTGCGCTCCATCCGGCGGCTAATCGGAATTTTCGTCGAGAGAACTGTGAACGAATAAAAATGCGTGGCTGCGAGGCGCAACGACGCGGCATCCAGCGCCTACTCGGCGACCTCGCCGTCACTCTTGAAAAGCAAAATCACGACGCCATATCAATCCTGCGGCCAAGAGCCGTGGGGGCGCTTCGGGCCCTCGACTTTAAGAGGCGCCTGCGAGGGCTTCGACATGTCACGTCCGACTTTGATGAATTCGCCCTTTTTGCTGGGCTTTGATGAAATTGAGAAAGCGCTGGAGCGCGTGACCCGCACCGCTTCGGACGGTTATCCCCCCTATAATATCGAGCGGCTGTCGCGCGAGGACAATCTGCCCGAGCGCCTGCGGATCACTTTGGCGGTCGCCGGTTTCAGCCGCGATCAATTGGCCATCACGCTTGAAGAGGGGCAATTGGTCATTCGAGGCCGCCAGCAGGACGACCGGGAACGGCAGTTCCTGCATCGCGGCATAGCGGCGCGCCAGTTCCAGCGCAGCTTCCTCCTCGCGGAGGGGATGCAGGTGCTCGGCGCCGATCTCGCCGACGGGCTGTTGTCGGTGGATCTCGTCCGTCCCGAACCGGAGCGGATCGTTAAGAATATTGAGATCACAGTGCGGAGCTGAATGTTTGGTCCGCACGCTGGGCGTGTCTCACGAAGAGAGCGCGGAAAGGGTGAAGACAATGACGATTACACTGGAAAATCCCGGCCAGGGCCCGCTGACCGCCGATCAATTCGCCCATCTGGGCGAGGGCGCCATCGCTTATGTCCGGCCGATCCGGTCGGAAGAGGCGCAGGCTTTGTTCCCGCAGATCCAGGGCTTGCAGCCCGGCCAACAGCTGTTCGCGCTGCTCGGCGCCAATGGCGCGCCGATCGTGCTCGCCGACAGCAAGGACGCCGCCGTCGCCAACGCCTGGGAAAACCATCTGGCGACCGTCAGCGTCCACTAAGCCGCGACGCGCATGACTCCTTCTCCCCTCGCGGGAGAAGGTGGCGCGCGAGCGCCGGATGAGGGGTCCATCCAGGGCTTAAAGGAATCGTCAGCGACGCCTCACGCCGTAGCCTGCGCAAGCGCCTCCAGAAAAGCCTCGCCATAAAGCGCGACCTTGCGTTCGCCGACGCCATGAATGGCGCGCATCTCGTCCAATGTGGCGGGCCGCCGCGCCGCCATGTCGAGCAGCGTCCGGTCGGCGAACACCATATAGGCCGCCAGACCCTGTTCCTGCGCCAGTTCGCGACGCAATTTCCGCAAAACCTCGAAAATCCGCGCCTCCTCCGGATCGCCGTCCTCGACATCGCGCCCACGCCGCGCCGGCTTGCCCGCGAGCTTTTCGCGCGGCGGATCGGCGCGCAGAACAAAACCTTCCCGCCCGCGCAAAATGGC
>NZ_JAYSBG010000171.1:0-7298 GCF_041915505.1 Rhodoblastus sp.
TCTGGGCCGCGTTCAGCGCGATCCTGCCCACCTTCACGCCGCAAGAATGCGCCAACTTCTTTGCCGCCGCTGGATATGACCCGGATTAAGGCGAATCCGCTCTAATGGCAAGTTGAACGCGGCGCGCGAACAATCAATCCAAGCCAAGCGGTGATCATCGTCCGCATCTTTCGTGATTATCTGGCCGGCAAGTCGGGCAGACGCATCGCGATGGAACTCAATTGGGAAGGCGTGCCGGTGCCAGGCGGCGGCGCATGGGGCTTTTCCACGATCAACGGCAACGCCAAGCGCGGCACCGGAATTCTCAACAACCAGAATGTACATCGGCCGCCTGATTTGGAACCGTCAACACTTCCTCCGCAACCCGGATACGGGGAAGAACTTCATGCCGCCCTCGAGAACGGCGACGAAGCGAATCGCGTTGAAGCCCGGGAAATCCCGCGCTCGCTCATCGACGCCAAGCGCAATCTCATCCTGATCGGCGGCACGGGCACGGGCAAAACCCATCTTGCGATCGCAATCGCCGCCGCCGCCATTCGCGCCCGCGCGCGAGGCCGTTTCTTCAATCTTGTCGATCTCGTCAATAAGCTCGAACAGGAAAAAGCCGCAGGGAAAAGCGGCAGGATCGTCGAAACCCTGCTACGTCAGGATTTGATTGTCATCGACGAACTCGGCTATTTGCCGTTCAGCCACGCCGGCGCGCAGCTGTTGTTCCATCTGATCAGCAAGCTTTATGAAAACACCTCGATCATTATCACGACCAATCTCGCCTTCGCCGATTGGCCGCAGGTCTTTGGCGACGCCAAAATGACCATCGCCATGCTCGACCGGCTCACGCATCACTGCGATATCGTCGAGACCGGAAACGAGAGCTGGCGCTTCAAGAACCGCTCCTGACCATCAACCAACAGTAACCCTCCGGTGAGGGCCGCGGGAACGCTGGCGTCTGATCAGTGCTGGCGGTTCTGGCTTTTTAGGAATCCGGCTTTGCCGAGTGTTCGGCGTCGGACGAGCTTGGCGATGCGTTGATTGATGGCGTCGCGTGCGATATCGCCGGGGTCGAAACGACCGCCATACCATTGCTTGACCTGGCGATGTTCGGGATGGCGCGGCTTCGCCATGGCTTCGAGGAAGTTTTCGAATCCGGGAACGCCGCCGACATCCTCCGGCGGCGCGCGGCGCTCGCCTTCGACGAAGCGTGGGTATTCAAGGGCTGGATCGGCGTCGACGACGCCTTCGACCGTAATCGAATGCCGCCAGTCGTCGCCGAAGTCATAGGTGTAGGCAAAAGCATTGACGCCGCGCTCGATCAAGGCGCCGATCCGGACATTGCGCGCGGCATAAGTCTCCCAGCCAAGATCCCATTCGGGATTGGGCACGGCGTACCGTCTTTCGCCGACGCGGAACTCGAAGAGATGATAATCCTCGAACAGCATGACCGCCTGGATGACGTCGTGCAGGCCCTTCAGGCTCGCGGTGAGTGGAACTTCGACGCGGCGCCAGATGACGGGCTCGGCATCATCAAGCCGGATGTGCAGGCGGGCGATGCGTTCAGCGCCGCTCATGACGCCAGCGCCATTGCCGGCTGCGCCGCTGTCCAGTTCCAGGGAAGAAGTTCGGTGAGCCGGGTCGTGGGCGTGTCCGCGATGCGGGCGAGGACATCGGCAAGCCACGCCTGCGGGTCAACGTCGTTGAGTTTGGCGGTCGTGATCAACGTCGCCATGAAGGCGGCGCGATCGGCGCCCCGGTCGGAACCAGCGAAGAGCCACGCCTTTCTGCCGAGAGCGAAGCCCCGCAACGCCCGTTCGGCGGCATTGTTGGTCAGGCAGACGCGGCCATGTTCGGCATCATCTGGCGGACACATGGTCCGCGCCTCGCGCGCGCGTTGGGCTTGCGGACATTCGTTCGTACCTGCGGAAATTTCCGCATCGGTCAAAGGGGCGAATTTGTCGGAATGGTCATCCATTGCGGCGCCCTCCGATTTCCAGCCCCAGCATTTGCGCCAACAGTCGCGCCGCCTCGCCCTGCGAAACCTCCGCCAGATAGGCAACCAGCGAAACGGGATCGCCGCCTTTGTCGCGGGTGGCGAAATCGCACCATTTGCCGTTAAAGCGATTGACCTTGAATGAGCCGAGCCGCCGATCCGCCCGGCGAGGATTCAGCGCCAGCACTTCCCGCCCGATGGTCTTGCCGCCGGGCAGGAGACGATTCAGCACGGCAGGGAAAGCCGCCAGCGCCGCAGCGTTGATCTTGTCGAAGTCGAGAGCGCTATTCATGACAGCGCCCTCCCCAGGTCCGCCAGAATGGCGACGGCTTGCGCAAGACAGGGCAAAAGGCGAGAGCGCCGAGCGATGTAAAGCACGGCGAAATTCGCTTCCCGATTGGAGTCGGCGATGGTAGAAGTGTCGTTGTTGCGAATAGAGACTTCCGCCCGGTTGCCGCCTGCCAGCGTCGCCGGGCTTCGCATATTTGGGGCGCCCATCATTGCGCGCCCCCGTTCAGCAGAGCTTCAAGTGCGTCGCGCGGAATGAGGCGCCTGCCGCCGATGCGGACGCTGCGAAGCGTCCCATCTTTCATCATTTTGTAAAGCGTCGAACGCGACCAGCCGTAGGTCTTAGCAGCTTCTTTGACGTGAAACGCTCGTTTTTCGTTGTCAGGATTTGTTCGCATTGTGACCGTCCTTAGTTAGCCAGGGCGGTCTTCAGATATCTCCACAGAAACCCGTTGCGCACGATCATTTGCACGCAACGCGACGTGCATTACGACTTATTTTTTTCTCTCTTCCGCGCAAATAGCGGTTTCAATTGGCCATTTTCAAACCAGCCAGCATAGTGCTGTGTTCTCTCTCGAAAGTCGCCATTGGGAAACCATCTCTTCACCGTCGATGCCGAGACACCAAGGATACTTCCAATGAGACGATATGACGGCTCAACTCCTTTGGACAGCAACTGAGCAGCAATCATTGCGGCGTTGGATGCCTTTCGTTTTTTTTCCACGTCATCATCGGTAGTGTTGTTAAAAATATGCAGCTGATGCTTTATAAGGACGATCAAATCTCTGCTTATTGTTAAGTCATCATTCCAACTTAAGGCGTCGAGACAGGATCTAATGAAATAATTAACGAAGGCGTCTCCAATAGCGTTATGCCGTGAGACAGTATGTGTCTTTCCAGAACTGATAATTTTATCACGATCAATTATTTTTTCTATCATCAATAAGCTCAATCTTGATTGAGCATTCTCATCTGCGTCAAGGCACAAGCACCAGTCAGATGGATCAATACGTAAATCTCTTATTTCATTTTCGTGTGTAAGAACAAATTCCATCCCTTGGTTAGTTGCTATTTCGATTTCTATGTCAGGATTTAGTTTTCGCAGATTTACGTAATTTTGAATGGACGGGTCGGCCTTATAAGCCTTCGTAACGTCATTGAATCCGGTTTTGTCTCGTGATTGAAAATCGTCATCCACTGGCGCGCATCCGCTGGCATCGCAAGAACATGCGGAAACCGGGCGATGCGTCCCGGCATTCAGTTGGCCTACCTGTCCGCGCGAGCGTCATCATACCGGCAAGGACGACCTGAGACAAAGAGGGAACACAGGATATCCGCAGGAATTGCGGCGTCAGCCCTCGTTCTCGCGCGCCGGTAGGATTGCCGGCGCACGCCTTTCGTCCGGCGACAAACCCTCAAGCAGCCGAAAAAGGGATCGTTCGCAAATTCCGCGCGTTCCGCCCGGCGCTTCCTTTCGGCGCTGGCGATGTAGCCGGTGATTGCGATGGCGTCCGCCTTGGTCTTGTAAGGACCGGACCACTCTTCGGCGCCATCGGGATAGTGGATCATCGTCACCTGCCGTTCACACGTCCGCCCGCGCCATTCGACGATTTCGCGCGAGACGGTGAAAATCGGGCAGCTCCGCCCCGTCAATTGCAGCACGTCACCCATGCCGCTCAATCCTGCCCGGCGGCGCGCAGGCTGACGACTTCGCCGCCCTTCTTGAGCCGGTCCAGATAATCCGCCCACCACTGCGCCATTTCAACGCGCTCAGCCCAAAAGGCCCCGCGCGCATAAGCGCGGCGAACCGGGTCCGGGTCTTGATGCGCCAAGGCGCGTTCGATGGCGTCGGCGGAAAATTTTCCGCTCTCGTTCAACAGAGTCGAGGCCGTGGCGCGGAATCCGTGCGCCGTGACTTGCTCTTGCGTGAAGCCCATGCGTCGCATCGAGGCGTTCATCGTGTTTTCACTGATAGGCCGATCTTTGGAGCGGACGCCCGGAAAGACCAGCCACCCGCCGCCGGTCAATTCTTTCAGGCCTTCCAGAATGGCGAGCGCCTGACGCGGCAGCGGAACTTGATGTTCCCGCCGCATCTTGGTCCGGCTTGCGGGTATCGTCCAAACCGCCTTGTTCAGATCAAATTCAACCCATTCCGCCAGCCGCAATTCGCCGGGGCGGGTAAAGACCAGCGGCAAGAGTTTCAGCGCTGCGACGGTTTCGGGCTGGCCGTCAAAGGCGTCCAGCGAGCGGAGGAAGGCGCCCAGCGCCACAGGATCGGTTATCGCGGCGCGATGCTTGGTCTTGGGCGCGACCAGCGCGCCTTTGAGCACCGCCGTCGGGTCGGTTTCCGCTCGCGCCGTGGCGATGGCATAACGAAAGACAGCGCCGATCGTCGCGCGCAGCCGCTTGGCGGTTTCCAGATTACCCCGCGCCTCAATCGCTTTAAGCGCGGCCAGTATCTCAGCCGCCGTAATTTGACCTATGGGCCGTTCTCCGATTTTCGGCAGAACCAGCGACAGAAGCCATTCGATCTTGGCCAGCGTTGCCGGCGCCCGGCCCTCGCGCTGGAGTTTGTCGCTATAGTCCATTGCCACAAGTTTGAACGTGATACCCGCCGCCGATACCCGCGCCAGCTTTTCAACCTTTTTCTGCTCGCCAGGATCAATGCTCGACGCCAACAGCGCCCGCGCTTCGTCCCTCTTGGCGCGGGCGTCCTTCAACGAAACTTCCGGGTATGAGCCCAGCGCCAGCAGCTTTTCTTTGCCCGCAAACCGATAAGCGACGCGCCAAAGTTTCGATTCGGACGGATTGACCAGCAGGAAAAGCCAACCGCCATCCGACAGCTTGTAGGGCTTCTCGCGGGGCTTCGCGGCTTTGATTTGCACGTCAGTAAGAGGCATTGCGGGTATCGCCTTTCGGGTATCTGGCTCGATACCCCGGAATCGTACCCGCTTTTTTTGTGGCTGCAAGCGCACGTCATAGGACGGATAAAAACAGCCTGAGACGCCAAACCTCAGGGTTTCCTATGGTTTTTCATACAGTTGCGGACGATTTCGGACGGCCTCGGAAGGGGAAGTGGTGCCGCAAGAGGGATTCGAACCCCCGACCCCCTCATTACGAATGAGGTGCTCTACCAGCTGAGCTATTGCGGCGAAAAGGCTTGGTCCTCATAGCAGATTGCGAGGCGCGATCAAGCCTCTTCCGCTTTGCCCAACAAATCCGGCCGGCGCGCGCGGGTCAGCCGTTCCGACTGCTCGCGCCGCCAGCGCGCGATCCGCGCATGGTCACCGGAGAGCAGCACGTCGGGAATGGCGCGGCCCTCCCAGTCGCGCGGGCGGGTATAATGCGGATATTCGAGCAGGCCGCCCTCAAAGCTTTCGTCCTCGCCCGATTCGTCCTTGCCCATCACGCCGGGCAGCAGGCGCACGCAGGCGTCGAGCAGGGTCAAGGCCGCGATTTCGCCGCCGGACAGGATGTAATCGCCGATCGAAACCTCGGTCAGGCCGCGCCCCTCGATCACCCGTTCGTCCACGCCCTCGAACCGGCCGCAGACCACAATCACGCCCGGACCCGCCGCGAACTGGCGGACCACGGGCTGGTTCAACGCCTTTCCGCGCGGGCTCATCAGCAGGCGCGGGCGCGGATCGTCCGGCGCCACACCGGCGTCGAGGCTCGCCGCGAGCACATCGGCGCGCAGCACCATGCCCGGCCCGCCGCCCGCCGGCGTGTCGTCGACCGCCCGGTGACGGCCGAGGCCGTGTTCGCGGATATTTTTCGCCTCCAGAGCCCACAGTCCGTTTTCCAGCGCCGCCCCGGCCATGGAGGCGCCGAGCGGGCCCGGAAACATTTCGGGATAAAGCGTGAAGACGCTGGCCGTCCACATGGTCAGGCGTCCCGGTCGGAGCCGTCATCCGCCTCGGCGGGCGGGACGACGACGACCTTGCCGCCAGCGAGATCGACTTCCGGGACCACCGCGCGCGTAAAGGGCAGCAGCAGGGTTTCGCCCGCCGGGGGGGCGATTTCGAGAATGTCGCCGGCGCCGTAATTGGGCACCGCCACGATCGTGCCGATCGCCACGCCCTCGGGCGTCTCGGCGCGCAGGCCGATCAGGTCGCTGCAATAGAACTCGTCCTCGTCCGGCGGCGGCAGGTTTTCGCGCGCCAGATAGAGTTTTTCATGGGTCAGTTTTTGCGCGGCGTCGCGGTCGTTGACCCCTTTCACTCGCACGACGAGCAGGTCGTCCTTGAGCAAGCGGGCGGAGAGGATGTCATGCACGCGCCCGGAAGCGCCGTTCACGGGGCCATGTTCGGCAACGTCGAGGGGATTCTGCATAAAACTCTTCAGGCGGATTTCGCCGCGCACGCCATGGGGCGCGCCGAAAACGCCGACCAGAACCTTGTCGTCCATATCGCGCAAGCCCCCAAAACAAACAGGCGCCGCCGCTTTTCCTGCGGCGGCGCCCGAAACCTGGCCTGCGCCGGCTTATTCCGCCGAAGCGGCGGCGGCTTCGGCGGCGGCCGCGGCGGCGGCGCGTTCCTGGGCCTTCTTCTTGGGCTGAGCCTTCTGCGGGTTATTGCGCGGCTCGCGCTTCAAGGCGCCGACGCCGTCGAGCAGGCGGGCGACGCGGTCGGTCGCCTGCGCGCCCTTGCCGAGCCATTCCTTGGCCTTTTCGACGTCGAGCACGAGGCGGGTTTCCGAATCCTTCGGCGCCAGCGGATCGAAAGTGCCGAGCTTCTCGATGAAGCGGCCATCGCGCGGCGAACGGGCGTCGGCGACGACAACGCGGTAGAACGGACGCTTCTTGGCGCCGCCGCGCGACAGACGGATTTTCAACGACATGTTTTTCTTCCTTGCATGGTCCCTTGCGGGAGATTTCGCCGAGGGGCGGGCGGTTCGATCAACGTGCAACAGCCGGCCCCTCTTCCGGCAGTTCCGCGCGGGTGTTCCGCGCGGCGAAACTCATTTTTTCTTGCCGAACGGGTTGAGGCCCGAAAGGCCGCCCAGTCCGGGCAGGCCCGAGGGCTTG
>NZ_JAYSBG010000172.1:0-7258 GCF_041915505.1 Rhodoblastus sp.
ATCTCTCGACCTGTTGAAAGACTGCGTGGATTGCTTCGCCATAGCCCGTCGAAAGACGGGCGTCTTCCGACGCCCTATGGCTCACAATGACGCGGCACGGAACATCTCTCCAGCTCCGCTCACCTTGTCTCTCTCATTTGAGGAGAGCCGACCCCAGCAAAGCCAAAGCGATCATCTGCGCGACGCAGGCGCCGCGGTAGAGCGTCAGCGCGCGGCGGATGTCCGACGCGTCGAGTTCGGCGCGCCCGTCGCCCATGAACACATCTTCCACCATCACGCCGTCATAAACGCGCGGCCCGGCCAGCTTGAAGCCGAGCGCGCCGGCCATGGCCGCTTCCGGCCAGCCGGCATTGGGCGAGCGATGTTTTCCCGCGTCGCGTCGCGCCGCCGCCCAGGCGCCGCGCCATTCCGCGCCCGGGGTGAACGCGGCGGCGAGCAGGATCCACAAAGCCGCCAGCCGCGACGCCGGCAGGTTGATGAGGTCGTCGAACCGCGCCGCCGCCCAGCCGAACTGGAGATAACGCTCGCTTTTATGGCCGATCATCGAATCGGCCGTATTGGCCGCCTTGTAGAGCGCGCCGCCCGGCAGACCGAGCGCGGTGATCCAGAAGGCGGGCGCGACGACGCCGTCGGAAAAATTCTCCGCCAGACTTTCCACCGCCGCGCGCGAAACCCCGGCGACGTCGAGCGCGGACACGTCGCGCCCGACGATCATCGCCACTTTTTCGCGGCCCGCCTCCAGCCCCCCGCGCTCCAATGCCTCGGCCACCGCCGCGACATGGTCGTAAAGGCTGCGCTGGGCGACCAGCGACGAGGCGAGCAGCGCGAGCAGGAGGAAGCCGAACAGATTTCGCGGCGCCCAATCGGTCAAAAGGCCGGCGATTTCGCCGACAACCGCCAGCACGACGACCAGAGCGAACACGCCCGAAACCTTGCGGCGAGCATCCGGCGCCTCGGGCCGGTTGAGCATTTGCTCCAGCCGCGCGATAAGGGCGCCGATCCAGCTCACTGGATGGCGCACGGCGGCATAGACCGGCGCGGGATAGCCGATGGCGGCTTCGATGAGCAAGGCGACCAGAGCGAGCGCGAGGGTGAAGGCGGAAAACATGGATGAGGCGGCGAATCTTTCCGACGGAAGCGCCCTAGCCTATCACGGCGGCGGGCTCGCCGCCGCGCGCCGTCTCTTTCCGGCGGCGCCCGAGCCCTGGCTCGATCTCTCGACCGGAATCAACGTGGCGCCTTTTGCTTTCCCGGCGCCCAGCCCCGACGCTTTTACGCGCTTGCCCGAGGCGGAGTCCATCGCGGCGCTGGAAGCCGCCGCCGCCGGTCATTTCGGCCTTGGCGGCGGCGCGGACCTTGTCGCCGCGCCGGGCACGCAGGCGCTGATCCAGTTCCTGCCGCGCCTGCTCCCCGCGAAAAAGGTAGCCGTGCTCGACTTCACCTATGCCGAACATGGCCGGGTCTGGGCCGCGAGCGGCGCGGAGGTCGTGACCTGCGCGACGCTCGGCGATCTCGTGGGCGCCGATGTCGCGGTCGTCGTCAATCCCAACAATCCCGACGGCCGCCTCTGCGCCGTGCGCGGCCTGCGCGACCTCGCCAAGAAGATGAGCGCGCACGGCAAAAATCTGGTTGTGGACGAGGCCTTCATCGATTTTCTGCCCGGCGAAAACAGCCTCGCTCCGCTGCTGCCTTTGCCCGGCGCGCTGGTTCTGCGCTCCTTCGGCAAGACCTTTGGGCTGGCGGGGCTGCGGCTCGGCTTCGCGCTCGGCGAGCGGGACGTGATCGCGCGGCTGCGCGCCGCGCTCGGCCCCTGGGCGGTCAGCGGCGCGGCGGTCGAGATCGGAATCGCCGCTTTTCGCGACCGGACCTGGCTCACGGACAGCGCGGCCCGGCTCGCGCGCGATTGCGCCCGCCTCGACGGCCTGTTGCGCGACGCAGGCTTCGAAATTGTGGGTGGAACGCCTTTGTTCCGCCTCGCGCGTCACGACGACGCGCAGGCCATTTTCCGGCGCCTGTGCGCGGTCGGCGTGCTGACCCGCCCCTTCGCGCCGCGGCCGGACTGGCTGCGCTTCGGCGTCCCCAGTGGGGACGCAGCGTTCGCGCGACTGTCGGCGGCTCTGAACGTTTAGGCGGACTTCACGCGATCGGCGGCGACCAGCGACTGCAGAATCTGGCTGGCGATGTCGCCGACCGCGCCGGGCGCATGCGAGAGGAACAGGGTGTTGGTGTTGTCCTGTTCGCCGATCGACTTCAGCGTGTCGAAATATTGCGTCACCAGCACGAGCTGCATGACCTCCTTGGCGCTGGCGTCGCCCAAAGTCTGCTGGAACTGCTCGATCGAGGCGCGCAGACCGTCGATGATCGCCTTGCGCTGATTGGCGATGCCCTGGCCCTGCAGGGCCTTGCTCTCGGCTTCCGCCTCGGCCTTCTTGACGACCAGGATCTTCTCGGCCTCGCCGCGCGCATTGGCCGCGACCTGTTCGCGCTGGGCGGCGTTGATGTCGTTCATCGCCGATTTGACCTTGGCGTCAGGAATGATGTCGGTCACCAGCACATTGACGATCTCATAGCCGAAACCGGCCATGTCAATGTCGAGCTCGCGCTTGACCGCGGCCGCTATGCTCGACTGGCTGGCAAAAACCTCGTCCAGCATCATGCCGGGCACATGGCCGAGCACGACCTGTTCGACATAGGCCTTGATCTGCGCCTCCGGGTCGGACAAGGCGTAATAAGCCTCGAACACCTTCTCCGGCCGCACGCGGGTCTGGACCGAAACCGGAATGGTGACGAAGACATTGTCCTTGGTCTTGGTCTCCATGGTCAACGCGAGCTGGTTGATCCGCAGGCTCATGCGGCCGTCAACCTTGTCGATATAGGGGACCTTCCAGTTGAGGCCGGCTTGGGCGATGCGAAGATAGCGGCCGAAGCGGGTGATCACGGCGACCTGCGCGGTCTGGACGGTGAAAAAGCTGCCGATGACCGTCGCCAGAATGAAAAAAGCGACGATGAAACCAAAAGAAGACAATAAAATATCCATAGCGCGCCAGCTTTCCTGAAACGGGCCCGCATCAAGGCGAAGCCATCGCTATCAAGCCATTGCGCCGTGAAAGTTACAAGACGAGCGGCTGGCAACGCCCGCGCGCGTTGCAAATGGGCTTAACCGAAGGCAAATCTCCACCGCATTAGACAAAAGCCTAATGTCACGATGCCCCATTTAGGGGACGTCAACAGAGCCGGCGTGACGAAAATAAAAACGTGGCCGGGAAATTTTCCTGACCACGATTTCGATAGCTAGCCATTTAAAAGCTCCGGGTTTCCCAGTCGGAGCGCGCCGGGCAGGAAAGTCGGCCTCACCCGGCGATCCTGCCCGCTTTCGTCAGATGGAGGCGATCGCCTCCAGCTTTCCCCGGCCGCGCAAGGCCTGCATCTTGTTCAGCGCGGCGACATAGGCGCGCGCCGAGGCGACCAACGTGTCCGGGTCGGCGCCCCGGCCCGAAACCACATGGCCCTCCTCCGACAGCCGCACCGAAACCTCCGCTTGAGCGTCGGTGCCTTCGGTCACGGCGTGGACCTGGAACAATTCCAGCTTCGCCTCATGCGGCGCCAAGGCTCGGATGGCGTTGAAGATCGCGTCCACCGGCCCGTTGCCGGTCGCCTGATGGGTCTTCTGCTCGCCATCGATTTCCAGCGTCAGAGCGGCCGATTGCGGGCCCTTGGTGCCGGCCATCACGCTCAGCGCGACGACCTTGATCCGCTCGTGCGAGCTGACGATCTCGTCGTCGACCAGAGCGACGATGTCCTCGTCATAAACGATCTTCTTGCGGTCGGCCAAATCCTTGAAGCGCGCGAAGGCGACTTCCAGCTCGTTGTCGCCCAAGGCATAGCCCAACTCCTTCAGCTTTTCCTTGAAGGCGTGGCGGCCGGAATGCTTGCCCATGACCAGATTGGTCTTCTGCACGCCAACCGAATCCGGCGTCATGATCTCATAGGTATGGGCGTTCTTCAGCATGCCGTCCTGGTGGATGCCGCTTTCATGGGCGAAGGCGTTCCGCCCGACGATGGCCTTGTTATATTGCACCGGGAACGATGTCACCGCCGACACCAGTTTTGACGCGCGGGTCAGCAGCTTGGTGTCGATATTGTTGACGAAGGGCAAAGCGTCGGCGCGGGTGCGGATCGCCATCACGATCTCTTCCAAAGCCGCATTGCCGGCGCGCTCGCCAATGCCATTGACGGTGCATTCGATCTGACGCGCCCCGCCCTGCACACCGGCGATGGAATTGGCGACCGCCATGCCCAGATCATTGTGGCAATGAACCGAGAAGATCGCCTTGTCGGCATTGGGCACGCGCGTGCGCAACATCTGGAAGATCGCGCGATATTCGTCCGGCGTGGTATAGCCGACCGTATCGGGAATATTGATCGTGGTCGCGCCGGCGTTGATCGCAGTTTCGACCGCGCGGCACAGGAAATCATGCTCGGTGCGGGTGCCGTCTTCCGCCGACCATTCGACGAATTCGACATGATTGCGCGCGCGCGCCACCGAGGACGCGATCAGCTCCAGCACCCTTTCCGGGGCCATCTGCAATTTATATTGCATATGGACCGGCGAGGTGGAGATGAAGGTGTGGATGCGCGGGATGCGCGCATGACGCACGGCTTCGGCGCAGCGGTCGATGTCCTTGGCCGAGGCGCGCGACAACCCGCAGACCGAGGCGTTCTTCACCCGGCGGGCGATTTCCGAGACGGATTCGAAATCGCCCTGCGAGGCGATCGGGAAGCCCGCCTCCATCACGTCGACGCCCAAGGTGTCCAGAATGTCGGCGACTTCCAGCTTCTCCTCGAAGGTCATCGAGGCGCCGGGGCATTGCTCGCCGTCGCGCAAGGTGGTGTCGAAAATGTAGACGCGCTCTTTTTCGGAAGCGGGCTGGGCGGAGTGATTTTGCTCGGTCATGTCGAAAATCCTGGCGAATGGCGCCCCTCTGGCGCTTCGCGGGTCCGGCTGCGACGATTGGGCAGGCTGGCGGACGTGCGAAGCCGGGGCCGGAAATGGCTGCGGCGAAACTCCCCTGAGCGCCCAGGCATAGCCCGGCCGGCCCTCAGGGGTTGCTAAGGAGCAGAAGGTCGGCGAGCGCGCGCGCGGACGCGGCCTGGCGATAAACGCCGGCTATCATCGTCTGCATCGGATCGGTCTCAAAAGACACGGGCGGCTCGAAAATGCGCTGCGAACAGCATGGAGCCTTGCTCATAACCCGAATGGGCGGGCGAATGCAAGAGCCGCGCGGCCAACGGATGGGGGAAAGCGCAATCCGCCGCGCGCTTAACCCGCCAGATGCGTCGCCAGAATATTGGCGCCCAGGCCGATGAGCCCGAGCCCGCCGAGCAATTCGGCCCATTTGCCGGTGCGGTCGCCGACGATTCCGCCGAGGCGCAGGCCGATCAGCGTCATGGCGAAGGTCACCACGCCAATCGTCAGCAGCGTCAGCGGAATGTTGTTGCTGAACAGCGCGAGGGTGACGCCGACCGCCGTGGCGTCGACGCTCGTTCCCAGCGCCGTCGCGAAGACGGCGGCGACGCTGGGCGCGGCGGCCAGTTCGTCCGCACGCTCGCCGTCGAAACTCGCCCAAATCATCCGCGCGCCGAGAAAGCCGAGGATGGTGAAGGCGATCCAATGGTCATAGCCCTCGATGACGCCCGCGAATTGCAATCCCAGAAGATAGCCGACCAAAGGCGCTAAAGCTTCGAGCAGGCCGAAACTCGCGGCGATAAGCGCCGTCTTGCCGAGCGGCATATTGGGGAAACGAGCGCCCTTCGCGACCGAAGCCGCGAAAGCATCGGTCGAAAGACTGAAAGCGAGCAGGACGGTTTGCAGCATGGGGCCCCGAGACGTTGCGGAACAGCCCGGACGGGCTGCCCACACTGGTCTCGCCAAGGCCTTCCGGCCCGCGCCGCCAGGGCTTTCGCCCAGCATGTTGACGGCGCTCCGCGCTCAAGCCGCGGCAGCTACTCCCCAATGGATGCGCTTGAATAAGCGAAGATTTTTTGCAGCACAAGCGGAAACAGCCGCGTCGATGCGTCTCACTCCACGGTCACGCACGTTATTCGACCGTCACGCTCTTGGCCAGATTGCGCGGCTGGTCGACGTCCTTGCCCATGAACACCGCCGTGTAATAGGCCAGCATCTGGATCGGCGCGGCATAGACGATGGCCGCGAAATCCGGCGCCATATCGGCCATGCGGATGTCGCCCGCCAAGGTCACCGCCGCCTCCTCGATGGCGTGCGAATCTCCGACCAGGATGATTTTTCCGCCGCGCGCGGCCACTTCCTGCAGGTTGGAAACCGTCTTTTCCAGCACCGCATCGGTCGGCGCGATCACGATCACCGGTAATTGCTCGTCGATCAGCGCGATGGGGCCGTGTTTCAGCTCGCCGGCGGCATAGCCCTCGGCGTGGATATAGGAAATTTCCTTCAGCTTCAGCGCGCCTTCCAGCGCCAAAGGATAGGACGGCCCGCGCCCGAGATAGAGCACGTCGGTCGCCTTGCCGAGGTGATGCGCCAAGGCCTCGATGCCCGGCTCCAGCTTCATCGCCTCGGCCAGCAGGCCGGGAACCACCATCAATTCGTTGACGAGGCGCTTCTCCTCCTCCGCGCTCAACACGCCGCGCGCGCGGCCAAGCGCCACGGCCAGAGCGGCGAGCACGGTAAGCTGGCAGGTAAAAGCCTTGGTCGAAGCCACGCCGATTTCCGGTCCCGCCAGAGTCGGCGCGGCGACGTCGCTCTCGCGGGCGATGGTCGAGGTCGGCACGTTGACCACGCCGATGATCTTCTGGCCATGGCTCTTGGCGTAGCGCAGGCTGGCGAGCGAATCCGCCGTCTCGCCGGATTGCGACACCACGATCATCAGCCCCTGCTCGGGCAAAGGCGCCTCGCGATAGCGGAATTCCGACGCCACATCGATTTCCACGCGCAGGCGCGCGAAACGCTCGAACCAATATTTGGCGACCAACCCAGCATAATAAGCCGTGCCGCAGGCGGTGAGCGTGATGCCCGTCAGTCCCTTCGGGTCGAACGGCAATTCGAACGGCAGCCGGACGGCGCCGGCCGAAAAATCGATGTAATGGGCCAGCGTGCGGGCGACCACTTCCGGCTGCTCGTGGATTTCCTTGGCCATGAAATGACGGTAATTGCCCTTGTCGACCAGAAAGGCCGAGGCTTGCGTCTTCAATTTCGGGCGCTCGACCGGCTCATTGGCCTCGT
>NZ_JAYSBG010000173.1:0-7228 GCF_041915505.1 Rhodoblastus sp.
GTGAGCGCGTCCGGTTCCGGCCCGCGCTGACCTTGAGATGGAGGCGTCTCCCGCCTTTTCAAGCCCCCAAGGGCGTTGATCTTGCGCTGTTTCGCCGCCGTCCGTTTTGTGCGATTCTGTTCGCCCGGCTCAGGAAACAGCCATGGAATTGTTCGACACATCCGCCAACCGCTGCCCGCCCGGCGCCAATATCGTCGGCTTGCGCGCCAGCGACGGCGCGCAGCTTCGCGCGGCCTATTGGCGGCCCGAGGGGCCTCCGCGCGGCACGGTGGCTTTGGTGCAGGGCCGGGCCGAATTCATCGAGAAATATTTCGAGGTGATCGGCGAATTGCTGGAGCGCGGCTTTGTCGTGGCGACCTTCGACTGGCGCGGCCAGGGCCTGTCGCAGCGCCTGACGCGCAACCGGGCGCGGGGCCATGTCCGGCGCTCGACCGATTACCGGCTCGATCTCGACGCCTTCATCCGCCAGTTGCTGACACCCGATTGCCCAAAACCCTGGTTCGCTCTGGCCCATTCCATGGGAGCGGCGGCGACGCTCGATCATTCGGCCGCCTGCGAAGAGGCGGAGCCGTTCCAGCGCATCGTCGGCGTCGCGCCCATGGTCGAGCTGCATGGCTTCGCCGGCTCGACGACGGCGCGACGGCTCGCCTCGGGCCTGCGCGCGCTCGGCCTCGCCCGCCTGTTCGTTCCCGGCGGCAACGCGCGCAGCCTGATGGAAAAGCCCTTTGTCGGCAATGTCCTGACTGGCGATCCACGCCGCTTCGCGCGCGCCGCCGAGGTGTTGCGGCAGGCGCCCACGGTCGGCATCGGCGATCCGACCATCGGCTGGGCCCATGCCGCCTATCGCCTGATGGACCGGCTGACCGCCGACGGCTATGCCGAGCGCATCCGCACGCCGGTCCTGATGCTGGCGGCGGGCGAGGAGCGGCTGGTCTCGACGCCGGCCGTCGAGCAATTCGCGCGGCGGCTCAAGACGGCATCCTGCCTGGTCCTGCCCGATGCGCGGCACGAGATCATGATGGAGCGCGCGGCGGTCCGGGCGCGGTTCTGGGCGGCTTTCGACGCTTTCGTGCCGGGCGAGGCGGTGCTGCATGAGGCCGCGGCGCGCGCCGCGGAAAGCCCCTCAGGCGCCGGCGTTTAGGGCTTCCAGCGCCTGGTCGTGGACGCGCCGGTCGCCGGCCGCGACAATGGCGCCGCCCTTCGAGGGATCGCCGCCATCCCAGGTCGTCACGATTCCGCCTGCGCCGCGCACGATGGGGATCAGCGCGACAATGTCATAGGCGTTCAGGCCGGCCTCGACCACCAGATCGACATGGCCGGCGGCGAGCATGCAATAGGCGTAGCAATCGCCGCCATAGCGCGCGAGCCGGGTTTTCGCCTCCAACGCCTCGTAACGCGGGCGCAAGGGCTCGGGAATGAGCTTGGGCGAAGTGGTCATTAAAGTGGCGCGGTCGAGGCCCGCGCAGGCGCGGGTCAGCAGGCGCCGCGAGGCCGGTTCGCCGCGCGCGCCGCGCCCGGCCCAATGGGCGGCCTTGCCGTCGCCGAAGAATTTTTCGCGGGTGAAGGGCTGGTGCATCAGGCCGTAGCAGGGCGCGCCCTTGTGCAACAGGCCGATCAGCGTGCCCCACAGCGGCAGGCCGGCGACAAAACTCTTGGTGCCGTCGATCGGATCGAGTACCCAGACATAGTCCGCGTCCTGGTTTTCCTCGCCGAATTCCTCGCCGATCACGCCGTGGTGGGGAAAACATTCGCCGATCAGCCGCCGCATGGCCGCCTCGGCCGCGCGGTCGGCTTCCGTCACCGGATCGAACACGCCGCCGCACGATTTGTCTTCCATCGCGAAGGCGGTGCGGAAATAGGGCATGATCGCCTCGCCCGAGACCTGGGCGAGTTTCTCCACGAATGGAACGAAATCCACCGCCGTCATCGGTCGCCCTCCCGTCGAATCGGATCTTGCCGTTCGTGCGATGCTGGAGACATGCCACGATCCGCGCGCCAAGGCCAGAGCGACGAAAAAAGGCGGCGGGATTGCTGCGTTCGCGAAGGTCTTATCCGACCAAAGTAGGTGGCTTGACCCGCCTGTCGGCGGCTGACGGGAGGGGCGTTTCGACGCTGTTTTCTATAACATCAATATAAAACAATATGTTATATGGAAGCCATAACGCGGTCGAGGCGATGGCTGGCGCCGGTGTCGCCTTGTCTTGCTCGGAAAAGTCTGTTGAGGGCGTCTTGATTTTTGTGCGACGCGGCGCCATAGTTATTTGTGACGACGCCTTGCGTCGTTGATGCCCGTTTTGGGCGTTTCCTCCCTTGACTTGGGCCGCTAACGGTTGTTGGCGGTCTTTTTTTGCGTCAAATCGGCAAAAGCCAAGATCAGGTGAAATCATTCCCGCTAAATCATTCCTTAGAAGTCATTCCGCGGCGGTCATTCCGCCGCCTGGCGCCCAGCGCCGCCGGTCAGCGCGGCGGCGGGGGCGATTTCGGCGATCAGCCGGGTAAGATCGGCCTTCAGCCTGGCGTAGCCCGCGGCCAGCTCCAGGGTTTTTTCGTCGAGATAGAGGGCCCGGTTGATCTCGATCTGCAGCGCGTGGCGGTTGCGCGAGCGCGCGGCGTAGCTTTCTGTGATGAAGCCGCCGGCATAGGGCTTGTTGCGGGCGACGCGATAGCCCATGCCCGAGAGCAAAGCATGGACGCGATGCGAAAAACCGGGGTCGCAGCTCGCGCCATAGCGGTCGCCGATCACAATATCGGCATTGACCGGCTCATAGGGCCGCCGCGCGTCGCCGGTCGGCATGCGCGAGGGCATGGAATGGCAGTCGATCAGGCAGACGATGCCGAATTTCTCAACCGTGCGGTTGAGCAAGCGTTCGAGCGCCGCATGATAAGGCTTGTAATAAGCGTGGATGCGCGCCAGCCCCTCGGCGAGCGGGATGCGCGCGCCATAGATCGCCCGGCCCTCGGACACCACGCGAGCGATGGTTCCGAGTCCGCCGGCGACCCGCAACGAGCGCACATTGGCGTAATCCGGCGGCGGCTGATCGAACAATTTCGGATCGAGCTCATAAGGCTCGCGATTGACGTCGAGAAAGGCGCGCGGGAAATTGGCGCGCAGCAGGGGCGCGCCGTGAAGGGTCACGGCGGAAAACAGATCGTCGACGGCGACGTCCTCCGAACTGCGCAGGGTCGGCAGGTCGAGCACGGAGGCGGCGAGAAAGGCGGGCGGATAGATTTTGCCGGAATGGGGGGAGGAGAACACCAAAGGCGAATCGAGGCTGGCCGGCTCGAACGTCTCGCAGGACGGGCTGGCGCGGTCCGAAACCTCCGCGAGATTGGTCATCCTCTTCATCACTCCCGGCCGCGGCCGAACCCGGCCGTCGACGGCTTTCCACACCCGGCAAGCATGAGGCCGCGCAAGGCTTTTGTCCAGCCTGTCGCAGCCGCGCCACAGCGGCGCGGGATCATGTGGAACTTGGCCGTCGTTCAGCGAATTTTCACCTGTTGTTTACCACGATGGGGCTTTATCGGGAGCGCATAACGAGGGCGCCATGAACGAACAAATCCAATCTTCGGTGAAGATCCTTCTGGCGGAGGACGACAACGACATGCGGCGTTTTCTCGTCAAGGCGCTGCAGAACGCCGGCTATGCGGTGGTGTCCTTCGACAATGGTCTTTCCGCCTACAACCGGCTGCGCGAGGAGCCGTTCGAACTGCTGCTGACGGATATTGTGATGCCGGAAATGGACGGCATCGAACTGGCGCGCCGCGCGACCGAACTCGATCCCGACATCAAGGTGATGTTCATCACGGGATTCGCCGCGGTGGCGCTCAATCCGGACAATCAGGCGCCGCGCCAGGCCAAGATCCTGTCCAAGCCCTTCCATTTGCGCGATCTCGTCAATGAAGTGACCCGCCTGCTGGCCGCCTGAGGCGGAAACGGTTTTTTTGCCGCCGACGGCTTGCGCCCTCGCCGGCGAATCGATATACACCGCGAACCCTTGACGGGGCCGGCTTTTCCAAACGAGGCCGGCGTCGGGCGCGTAGCTCAGCGGGAGAGCACTACGTTGACATCGTAGGGGTCACAGGTTCGATCCCTGTCGCGCCCACCATTCCCAAAGCCCTGGATTTGCTGAGAAAATCAGCGTCCGGGGCTTTTGTGTTTCTGGGGCTCCGTTTCTCCGGGGAAGCATCGCGCAAATTTGGCGGCCGCGTTCGCAAGGTCTTCGATCCCGGAAGGCGCCTGCTCTGCCCGACAAGTCGTCCGCTACGCCGCACACCCCAAGACGTCGCTCATGGCGGGCGGGCGATTCGGCGCGCGACGCGCTCTGACGCCGGCGCCAGGCCCGCGCTCCGCGACGCCCTCGGTCAACGCCTGTATGCCCCATCTCACAAGGGCAAGCTCGCGCTCACCTGGCCAAATTCATGGACGCACGCCAGCGCCCAAGCTATGTTCCGCGTCGGAACAGCGATCGAAACATCCTGAACGGCTTGACCGCCGTTTTGGCCTTCGTAAGGGAAGTCGCATGAAAAGCGCGGGCTTGAAAATTTCCATCATTTTGGCCGGGCTCAGCTTTTGCGCGACCTCCGCTAACGCCTTCATCTTTCAGGGCACATCCCAACAGCGCCACGACTGCGGCGGTGACGCCCATCGCTTGTGCGGCCACCATATTCCCGACGTGCAGCGCATTACGTCTTGCATGCAACGCCATGTCGCGCAGCTAACGCCTGCTTGCCGCAGACATTTCCGCTGATCGTTGATTTGAAGGCGCAGGGCCGGCTTCGGCCAGCGCCGGTATAGTCGGCGCCACCACCATTGGGGCGCAACTTCCCCATGCCTTGGCGAGGCTTGTCTGTCCGGGCAGGACGCTCGGGCGAGGTCGGCGCTTCGTCCGGCGGAGAGCAGCCTCAGGCGAGTCTGAGCAGCATTCCCGCGAATAACGCGAGGATGACCGCGCCGATCCGATAGCCGAGCGTCGGCCGAACGCGGCCTTCCAGGCCTTGGCCGATGGTCGCGCCGAGCGAAATCCAGCAAAAGCCGACCAGGACGATCTGAACTGCCAAAGCAGCCAGCCAGGGCAGGAATCCGGCAATGTCCTTGCCCTGCGGCAGCAGCGTGAGCGCGAAAACCAACGCCTTGGGATTCAAGAGAGTCGTCGTGAACACGCGGGCGAAAGTGATCGGGGTCGCCGCGTCTTCCCGTTGCGCGCCGCGTCGCCAGAGTTTCGCGGCGAGATAAAGCAGATACAGGATGACGGCGGCGCGCAACCCCACGCCCAGCGCCGGAACGGACGCGATCAACGGCCCCAATGCGGCGCGGATCAGGACGATCGCAAGAATATAGCCGCCAAGTTCCGCGGCGAGCAGGCGCATCGCCTTATGACGGCCGACCTCCGCGCCGGCCGTCGCCAGCAAGGTGTTGGTCGGGCCTGGGACGGCGAGGAGGGACAGCGCCCCGGCAACAAAGGTGATTGGCTCCATCGCGTCATCATCGCATTCCATCCGAGGCGCGGCCTTGATCTCGATCAGGCGCGCGCCGCCTCAGGTTCGTGGCGTGGCCTCGATCGTGGCCGCCGCGAACAGGTCTTCGATCTGCTGCGCCTTTTCCGGCCGGCGCACCAGGGCCAGACCATCGCCCGCGCCGACGACGATCCCGGCATCCGGCTGCAGAATCGTCTCGCCGCTGCGCCGCTCGATGGCCACGACCAGAAAGGCGCCGGCGCCCAACGCCTCGATCCGCCCGATCGTCATGCCGGCGCTGCGGCTGCCCGCCTCGACGGTCGGCATTTCGATGTCCAGCCCCAGGCGCTGGAGGTCGATGGCGAGCCGCTCCAGGCTGCCGCCGCGGATCCGCGCGATCAGCCGCGTCATGTCGCGATGAAGCAGCAGTTCGGCCACGCGCTCGGCGCCGATACGCGCCGGCAGCACCACGCGATTGGCGCCCGCCTGGATCAGCTTGCTTTCGGTGGAGGGCAATTCGCCTCGGGCGATGATCGTCAGGTCGCGGTTGAGGCTGCGCGCGCTCAGGGTGATGAACACGTTTGCCGCGTCCTCCGGCAGCACGGTGGCCAGCGCCCGCGCCCGCGTCACGCCCGCCTGACGCATCACCTCCTCGTCGGTGGCGTCCCCGACAATGAGGAAATGGCCGGCGTTGCGCGCGGCGGCGAGGCGATCCTCGGCGCGGTCGACGACCACGAAATCGCCGCCCGCGGCCCTGAGTTCATGGCACAGCATCTGGCCGATCCGGCCGAAGCCGCAGACGATGACGTGGTTCGAGAGCTTGTCGATGTCCTTTTGCATGCGGCGGCTTCCGAAAACCTGTTGCAGCTGGCTGGCGGTGATCAATTGGAACAGGCTGCCGGTCAGGAACATCATGCCGGTGCAGCCGGCGACGATCAATGCGATCGTGATCGCGCGCAGGCCCGGCGTATTGACCGGCTCGACCTCGCCATAGCCCACCGAATAGACGGTGAGCACGACCATATAGACCGCGTCCGGCAGGCTCCAGCCGGATGCGACATAGGCCAGGGTCGCGACCAGACCCACGGCCAGCATGAAGGCGAGGCCCGCCACGAGATTGCGCAGCGGGGAGGCGAGAAACTGAGCCATTGAAGTCCCGGTTGCGGCGGGAAAGCCTAACGCGAGCGATCCATCAGGCTGTTTGATCCAAAGCAAGGCCGGCGGTCAAATTTTTTTGCGCCAGAATCGTCTCGGGAAAGATCATTTCAGCAGCAGGATGTAGCGCTGGCTCTCGCCGGGGCGGCGCGCCTCCAGACGGCGCATGCCGAGATAGCGCAGCGGGACCAGCCGGTCGCCGGCCGCGAAACGGGCGCATTGGCCGGCGGCCGCCTGTTCGGACAGGAAGCGCTCCGCCGCCTCGCGGCTCTCGGCCACATAAAGGTCGATCCAGTTTTTGATGAGCTCGGCGTCGTGGCAGCCGAACAGCGGGCCCTGGAGCGTGCAGACATCGCCGATCCGGCAGGCGTCTTCCGCATTGGCGGCTTTGGCGCTTGCGCAAAAGGACGCGGCGGCGAACAGCAGGGTCAGAGGTTTCATGGCGGCGCCCGGAGGGAAAACGCCGCCCGTTCTAGCGCCGCAGGATTGCGTGGAGCCTGCGGCTCAGTGCCCTTCGAAGGCGATCAGCGAGCGCACCGGCACGCCGAGGTCGCGGATTTTCTTGGCGCCGCCGAGTTCCGGCAGGTCGATCACGAAACAGGCCGCGACAATATCGGCG
>NZ_JAYSBG010000174.1:0-7218 GCF_041915505.1 Rhodoblastus sp.
AGCACCAGGCCGACGATCAGCAGGAGGCCCACGAAAGCGAGCCCGAAGAACATCAGGGTCGATCCCGATTCCTCGCGGCGAAAGGCGGTCAATTTCCGTCGAAACCAAGCGGTTTGCACGGGCGGTCTCCTGCGGTGCGGGCTTGTCGTCTGCGTTTTGGCGCGTCCGCCGGAGGGCGTGACGTTTTGACTGAAAAAATTAGAATCAATCTCCTGAAATTGGCCGAATGAATTGATTCAAACTTTAAGGAACGGCGCTTGCTCCGGCCTGTTTTTCACGGTGCGATTGGACAAGCGGGGCGCGCCGTCCCACATTGCGGTTAACGATTCGCTATTCGTTCGCTCAAGGCCAGGCTTTGTCCGATCCGTTTTCGCCAGACGATTCCGATTTCCTCCATTCCGGGCCACGCCCGGGAGGGATCGCCGCGCGCGCTTTGTCGGCTTCGCGCGGCGCGCCAGACTGGCTGACGGCGCTCAATCCCGAGCAGCGCGAGGCGGTCGAGACTTTGGACGGTCCGGTTCTGGTGCTGGCCGGCGCCGGCACCGGCAAGACGCGCGTGCTGACCTCGCGCATCGCGCATATTCTGGCGCTTGGCCGCGCCCGGCCGTTCGAAATTCTGGCCGTCACCTTCACCAACAAGGCTGCGCGCGAAATGCGCGAGCGCGTCGCCGGGCTGATCGGCGCCGCCGCCGAGGGCATGGGCTGGCTTGGCACCTTTCACGCCATTTCCGCGAAAATCCTGCGGCGCCATGCCGAACTGGTGGATCTGAAAAGCAATTTCACCATTCTCGACGCCGACGACCAGATGCGCCTGCTGAAACAGGTGCTGAAGGCCGAGAACATTGACGACAAGCGCTGGACCGCGCGCGCTCTGGCCTATCTGATCGACAATTGGAAGAACCGCGGCCTCGACGCCAAACATGTTCCCGCCGGCGAGGCGCAATCTTTCGCCAATGGCAAGGGCGGGGCGCTCTATGCGCTCTATCAGGAGCGGCTGAAGACGCTCAATGCGGTGGATTTCGGGGATCTTCTGCTGGAATCGCTGCGGCTGCTGCGCGAAAACCCGGACGTGCTGCGCGAGTATCAGCAGCGCTTCAAATATATTCTGGTCGACGAATATCAGGACACCAATGCCGCGCAATATCTGTGGTTGCGGCTGCTGGTCCAGCGCGCCGATCCGTCCCAGCCGCAGAATCTGTGTTGCGTCGGCGACGACGACCAGTCGATCTATGGCTGGCGCGGCGCCGAGGTGGACAACATCCTGCGGTTCGAAAAGGATTTTCCCGGCGCCAAAGTGATCCGGCTGGAGCGCAATTACCGCTCGACCGGCCATATTCTCGCCGCCGCCGCTCATCTCATCGCCCGCAACCGCGACCGGCTCGGCAAAACGCTGTTCACCGACGGCGAATGGGGCGACAAGCCGACGGTCGCCGGGGTGTGGGATTCCGAGGAGGAGGCCCGCGTCGTCGGCGAGGAGATCGAACAGCTTCAGCGTCAGGGGCATTCCTTGGACGATATGGCCATTCTGGTGCGGGCCTCGTTCCAGATGCGCGAATTCGAAGAACGTTTCATCAGCCTTGGCCTGCCTTACAAGGTGATTGGCGGCCCGCGATTCTATGAGCGGCTCGAAATCCGCGACGCTCTGGCCTATCTGCGCTGCGTCGCCCAGCCGGCCGACGATCTCGCCTTCGAGCGCATCGTCAACACGCCCAAGCGCGGCTTGGGCGAAAGCACGCTGCAGACGGTGCATGAATTCGCCCGGATGCGGCAGCTTCCGCTGATGGCCGCCGCGCGTCTGCTGGTTGAAACCGAGGAGTTGAGGCCCAAGCCGCGCGGCGTCTTGCGGGCGCTGCTCGCCGATTTTGCGCGCTGGTCGGGGGAGATCGCCACGAAACCGCATTACGAGCTGGCCGAACAGGTGTTGGACGAATCCGGCTATACCGATTTCTGGAAACAGGAGCGCAGCGCGGAAGCGGAAGGCCGGCTGGAAAATCTCAAGGAGCTGATCCGCTCCATGGAGGAATTCCCCGATCTCGGGGCTTTTCTGGAGCATGTCTCGCTGGTGATGGACGTCGACAACGCCGAAGGCGGCGCGCGCGTCTCGATCATGACCCTGCACGGCGCCAAGGGGCTGGAATTCGACACGGTCTTCCTGCCCGGCTGGGAGGAGGGCCTGTTCCCGCATCAGCGGTCGCTAGACGAAAACGGCCGCGCCGGGCTGGAGGAGGAGCGTCGCCTTGCCTATGTCGGCGTGACGCGGGCGCGGCGGCGGGCGAAAATCCTGTTCGCCAGCAACCGCCGCATCCATGGCCTGTGGCAGAGCACGGTTCCCTCGCGCTTCCTCGACGATCTCCCGGCCCAGCATGTTCAGGTGGTCGACGAGGCGCGCAGCGGCGGCTCCTATGGCGCCTATGCGCAGTCGCGCTTCACCAATATGGACAGCTACGGCTCGCATGTCGAAACGCCGGGCTGGCGCCGCGCCCAGGCCCGCGCCGAACAGGGCGCCCCCGCCGCGCGCGCGCCGAAGACGATCGAGGGCGAAATCGTGTCGCGCGCGGCGCCGGCGGGGAAATTCGCGCCCGGCGCGCGGATCTTCCACCAGAAATTCGGCCCCGGCTCGGTCGCCGCGGTCGACGGCTCCAAGCTCACGATTGACTTCGACAAGGCCGGCCGCAAACTCGTGCTCGACAGCTTTGTGGAATTGCGCGGCTAAAACCGGGGCTGAGCGGCGATGCGCGATCTCTTGACCTATATCGGGATCGCGCTGATCGTCGTGCTGAGCGCCGCTTTCGCCGCGCCTTTCCTGATCGATTTCGACGCCTTCCGCCCGGCCATCGCCGAGGAGCTGACTCAGGCGACCGGCGCGCAGGTCCGTTTCAAGGGCCCGGTCGCGGTCAAATTCCTGCCGACGCCGCGTTTTAGCGCGGAAAATCTGGATATTTCCGGCGAATCCTACCGCTTTCACGCCGATAAAGCCCGGTTTGCCCTGTCGCTGCCCGGCCTGCTGCGGGGACGCCTGCAATTTTCGCGCGCCGCGCTCGACGGCGCCGAGCTGGTTCTCGACGCCGACAAGATGAGGCGTCCCAATCTGGCGGCGCCGTTGCAATTCGACGCACTGGTCCTGCGCCGGGCCCATATTGTCGTGACGCGCGGCGGCGCGCCTTCGGTCGAGATCGCCGGCCTCGATCTCAACGCCGAAATCCCTTCGCTGCGGGGGCCTTTGTCCGGGCGCGGCGGCTTCGACTGGCGCGGAAACAGGATCGGCTTTTCGGTCGCCTCCGACGCGCTCGCCAAAAACCTGCTGCCGCTCAAGGCGAATTTCACCGGGCCGGACGACAGCGGCCGGCTCGAACTCGACGGCCGCGTCGATCTGACCAAGGCGCCGGCTTTTGAGGGCGAGGCCAAAGCGTCCGGCAAGGCCGCGCCTGGGCCTTGGACAGCGCAGGGCCCGCTTCTGGTCGGGCTCGACGGCGCGCTGGCGCGCGAAGCGACCGTCCGGCTCGGCGACGGCCCGCTCGCCGACAAGCTTTCGGGCAGCGCGCGCTATGAGACGGCCGGCGGCAAGCTCGTCCTCGCCGTCGAAGCGCCGCTGCTGTCGCGCGCGTGGAGCGAATTTCTCGCCGCGCCGCTGCTGGCGGCGGAAAGCGCTTTGCCGCTCGATCTCCGCTTCGGCGTCGGCGCGCTGAACTGGCGCGGGATGGACTTGTCGCAGGCGGAATTGATCTGGCGCCCCGGCGCGCCGGCCCAGTTCAAGGCGCAGGGCCCGGGCGCGGCCCGGATCGAGGCGAGCGTCGCGCCCGACCAGACCGGCTGGCGCGGCAAGACGCAGCTCAAGACTTCCGATTTCGCGACATTCGCGGCGGCGCTGGGCGACGCCGCGCCGGCGGTCGGCAAGGCCCTCGGCGGGGCCGACGTTCATGCGCTGGAGCTTGGCGGCGACATCATGGCCTCGCCGGACGAATGGGCGCTGACCAACGCCAGCCTGGCCTTCGGCCGCGCGCGCTTCTCGGGCGAACTCCGCTTCCGCCCCGTTCAGGCGGACGGCCGGCCCTTGCTCGCCGCCCGGCTCGCCGCGCCCGCGCTCGATCTCGATTCCGTCCCGGATTTTTCCGGCGCGGCTTTCGACGCGCTCGATCTCGATCTGTCGATCGAGGCGCAGACCATGCGCTCGGCGCGCGCCGGCGAATTGTCCGGCGACGGCGGCCGCATCCGGGCGCATCTGCTGCGCGCGGGCGACGCGCTGCAATTGGAGCGGCTGGAATTGCGCAATATCGGCGGCGCCGATCTGACGGCTTCGGCAAGCTGGGGCCGCGACGGCGCCGGCCTGAAGGGCGAGGCGCGGCTGAAGGCGGGCGACGCCGGGCCGCTCGCCCAGGTTCTGGCGCGGCTCTGGCCCGGCGCGGCGACCAAGGCGCTGGCGGCGCGCGCCCGCGCCTTGTCGCCGGCCGACCTGTCCGGCAAGGCGGGCGAAAGCGGCTTCTCGCTCAACGGAACGCTGGGCGCGACGCGGATCGCGGCTTCGCTGGCGGCGGATCAGGCCGGCCAGCGCGCCGTCGCGGTCGATCTTTCCGCGCCGGAAGCCGGCGCCCTGCTCAACCAGCTCGGCGCGCAGGCGGTCTGGGGCCAGAGGCTCGGGGCGGCCCGGATTTCGCTGCATACGCAAGGCGATCCGCAAAGCAATGGGGCGCGCAATGTCACCGCTTCCGCCGAGCTTGCCGGCCTGCGCGGCGCCTTTCGCGGCTCCATGTCCGATCCGGCGCGCGATTGGGCGGTCGAGGGCGAGGCGAATCTCGCCGGCGACGCCGGCAAGATTCTCGGCGCCTTCACGGCGGCGCCGGCCGCTTCCGTTCCCCTACGCCTCGCCGCGCGCGCGCTGTGGCGCGACGGCGCGCTGGCGTTGCAAAATCTCAATGGCGAGGCGGCGGGCTCCAAATTGTCGGGCGATTTGACCGCCTCGGGCGACGGACTCGCGGGAGCCTTGCGTCTCGACCGGCTTTCCGCGCCGGCGCTCGTCGCGCTGGTGCTCGGGCCTCCAGCCCCGGCTAAAACGGGCGCGTTATGGTCGAGCCTGTCCTTCTCGCCGACCGGCATCGACCCGCCGCGCGCAAAGCTGGCGATCGAAACCGGCGAGCTGCAACCTTTTGGCGCACGCGGGCGCTTCGATCTCGCGCTCGGCCCCGGCGCGCTTTCCATCGCCGGGGCGGAACTCGAAGCCTTTGGCGGAACAATGCGCGGCGGGATCGACCTGCGCCGCGACGGCGCGCAGGCGACTTTGGGCGGCGAGATCGAGGTGCGCAATATCGTCCTGAAAAACCCGGCCCTTTCCGCGCGACTGGACGGCGCAGCGAAATTCGCCGGCAATGGCGGCAGCGCAGCCGCGTTGATCGGCTCGCTTGCGGGCGACGGCGCGGCGACCGTGCGCGATCTGGTGATCGAGGGCGCGGCGGCGGGGGCGCCGGACCAGGCTTTGGCCGCGAGCGAGGCCAGCGAAGCGCCTTTCGACACCAAAGAGGTCGCGAAAAGTCTCGACGCCGCTTTCGCGCGCGCGCCGCTGCGACGGCCCGAGGCGCATTTCGCTTTGCGCCTCGCGAGCGGGCAGGCGGCTTTCGCGCCGACGGATGAAGGCGGGCAGGGGATCGAGGCGGGATTCGATCTGCGCGACGCAACTTTGTCGGTGGCGGTCTCGGCGGCGGCGCAAAAGCTTCCCGCCGGCTGGAATGGCGCCGCGCCGCGCGGGACCATGGTCTGGAGCGGGGCGTGGCGCTCGCCGGCGCGGCGCGTCGACGCCGCCGCTTTCGTCAATGCGGTGGCGACCCGCGCGCTGGAGCGCGAACAGGCGCGGATCGAACGGCAGCGGCGCGAGGATCAGGAGCGCATCCGCGCCCTGCGAGAGCAGGCGCCGCCGCCCGCCCCGGAGCCGCAGCCGGCGCCGTGAGCGCTCGTTCCAAGTTTCGGTGATCGCGACTCATCGCGATCACCGACATCAGCCACGCGCCTTGTCGCGAAAAATCTGCAAAAGATGGACGCGCAAAGCGGAAGACAGATTGGCCTCGCCGCGCTCCGCGTCGATTTCCGCCACCAAAGCGGCGACCGAAAGCCCGCGTTCGCGCGCATGGTCGCGCAAGGCGTCCCAAAAGGCCGATTCGAGCGATATGCTGGTGCTGTGCCCGGCGACGGTCAGCGAATGTTTGCGCATCCGGCCGGGCGGCCCGGCGGGCGCGGCCATCAGGAATCGTCGGACGGCGTCGCCGCGCCATCGCGCCGGTGGCCTTCGATGCGCCGCTCTTCCAGCGCTTTGGTCTTTTCGGCGAACTCGCGCTCCGCTTTGCTCAGGCCGAAGCGGATGCGGTTTTCCTGTGCGCGGTCTTCGTCCTTGCGGCGCTCCTGCGCCTTGCGCGCGCGGCGCAGATTGACGATCTCGCCCATGCCCGGTCGTCCTGGTTCAGGTCTTCTTGCGGAAGGCGTCGATCGAGACGACCTTGGATTCCCCGCCTGTTTCGGTGCCATCCTGGGCGGCCGCCGCAGGCGTCGACGCGGCGCGGACCGGCGCGGCGCCAGCCGGCGCCAGATCGGGCTCCGAGCCCGCCCCGCGCGGTTTGGGCTTGTCTTCGGGCTCCGGGGCCGGGCGCGGCCGGTTGGCGATCGGCGCGGCGACGGTTTCGTCGTCCTCGTCCTCGATCTCTTCGTCGTCCTCCTCGCCCTGAGCCTCGAATTTCAGGCCGAACTGGACCGAGGGATCGTAGAAGCCGGAGATGGCCTCGAAGGGAATATGCAGCTTTTCGGGAATGTTCTTGAAATGCAGCCCGACCTCGAACGCCTCGTCGTCGACGCGCAGATCCCAGAATTGATATTGCAGGATGATCGTCATCTCGTCCGGATATTGCTCGCGCAGGCGCGGCGAAAGCCGCACGCCCGGCGCATTGGTCCGGAAGGTGACGTAAAAATGATGCTCGCCCGGCAGACCGTCGCGCGCGGCGTCGGCCAAGACCTTGCGCACGACGCCGCGCAGGGCGTCCTGAACCTGGAGATCGTATCGAATCAAATCAGTCGGCATAAAGCTCGCATCATTGGCTCGCCGGGCGGCTGCGGTTGGGACTCGCGCGCCGGCAGGAAGAAAGTGGAGGCTTCTGTTGCCAGGCGCCTCCGGACCCCGCCTGAAACGGCTAAGCCTCAGGACTTTGATTTCGGTGCTAGCGCCGCATTACGCGGCGACGGCGA
>NZ_JAYSBG010000175.1:0-7179 GCF_041915505.1 Rhodoblastus sp.
AATGATCGACCATTCCCGATCGGTCAGTTCAAAACGCCGACGCGTCATCAAAGCCCCCAGAATCACAGGGAACCTTGAATCATTCTTTCGCGGTCGCGGGAATCCCGTTTATGAGTTTAGGACCTAGTCACGACTATGTCACATCCAGATCGCTTGCTGGACGACGTCCTGCATACGCTTAACCGTTGCAGGGCCAACCATATCGATTTGCAGCAATCGAGCTTCCGGCACTTCTGCAAGCTCCTGAACCGTATTGATTCCCGCTGCCTTTAAGCGAGCGATCTTGTCTTCCGTGAGACCGTAAGGGTACGCCCGTGACTTCGCGAGCACTTCAACGTCCTTGCCAAGAATACCAAGCTCGTTTTCAGGTGCTAACGCGGGCATAACAAAAGCGCTGAACGTCCCTGCGGATGAATGTATCTCTGCTAGATCCGGTTTGGCTGCAATCCACTCGTCGATCATCTCTATCGTAAGGCGTTTTGTGGGCACCTGCTCAAGCAGGCTGCACAAATTGACCGCGTAAACGGGGCCTCGACCTCCCGACTTCATACCGCGAGAAGCCTCCTTCTTGGCCATGAAACCTAGGTATTCGAGGATTTCAAAAACTTTGGAGAACTGGCTTACGATATTTCGGTGAATTGTAACCCGATCCTGTGCAATTATTCGGCTAGTTTGGCGAAGCGGCCGACACAAATGTTCCATTATTGCTTCGAAAATCGATGTCGCCGTTCCTACCAGTGGTTCGTAGACACCAAGCTTAGGCGCAACCTCCTCCATCAGAGGCCAGTAATAATCTTCGGCCATGTTGAGCAGACAACTGTTTACGTCTGGAATGCTCACGCGCGTTTTGCCATCGAACCTATTGCAAGCGAGAATGAAGGCGCGCATGTTACCCACCACCGCGCGGCCAAGCAGGCTGGCAAAAGTATCTGGCGTTAAGCGGTCCGAAAATATGTCACGGTTAGCCAACGTCGGATATCGTGTCCTAAGGACGTCGCTGAAATAGCGATCTCCACCTGAGACGTCCGATCTACTAATATCAATTACGGTCGAGTCATTGAATACATCGAATCTAACACCAAATTTTGTGACCCCCGGGTAAATTGAGGCCTTGCATGAAGTTGAGTTGCTGGACAAGGTCCTAAACAGATCGAAGAACACCTCCAAAGGTTTCTCTCGACCGATATGCGCGGCATCGTCGAACAGAATGACAACGCGCTTATCCAGCGTTCTAGCAAGCTTGGCTAAGGATATCTGAAGCGCAACCTCGTCCTCAGCGAAATCGAACTCAACGGATTGGCCTTGGGTCAAAAGCTCGGCGGAAATGGCTTTGGACAAAAGCGAACAGAAATGTCCAATGTATTCGGAACCGTCCGACTGAAGCAATGGCAAATAGCGAAGGCTCATATAGATCGAGAAAGCGGAGCCTGTTGCACGCATACGTCGGTGGGACTCAATGAGAAGAGCGCTCTTTCCGCTGCCTCGTCCGCCACGAAGCAAGACAGGGCCATGAGCTGAAAGTTTGCGGATGATGACGTCGTCGAACGGCGAAAAGGAATGGTAACCCTCGAACTTATCCGAAGGGCACTCCTCGGCTGCCAAAATCAATCCCGCGTCAATCTCTTCGAGAGCCGTGTCGTTCACGAAAACGCCTTTCTAAAATTTTTGTAGGCATCGAGCGCGTCACTTCGGCCTAGTGAGCGGTACGCTGTAGGGACAAAATGAGAAACGAATCCCATGTTTGCCACTTGGATGAGACAGTCTCGGATCGCGTCTTTCAAGGTGCCTTCGTCCATCACGACGGAGGACACAAAGAAGTCCCAGTGCACACCCTTTGAAAGCTTGGAGTAGAGTGCTGAGCACTTTCCCTTAGTTGACGAAGTGAAGTTGTCCGGGTCTATCGCCTGCAACTCCCTGAGTTCCCCGCCTTCCCCGCGTTCGGCTAGATAATCCAAGGCCGCTTCTGCAGCCGGTTTCCAGTATACGTGGTCAACATACGCGGAGAATAGGGCCCTGCTTATACGTGCGAGCTCATGATCTGTGTTCCATAAGTCGCGCGCGGGTGGTTTCTCGTCGGCTAGGACGTCGCCCGCCCACTTGAATCCGGATTTTGAGGGCTTAGCATATTCGAAGCCGCCCTGCGCTTGGAACTCTGCTAAATAAAGCATTCTAAACGGGTCCAAACGCCCCACAAGCGCTGCGCAAGCATTCTCGAGAGTAACTCTTGCGCAAAAAGCTCCGAAAGTCTGAGCTTCGTCCGAAAAAGTGCTATTTAGATAATCAACTGCTTTGTTCGCGAAGCGGTCGATGGAAGCGCCAAGATGATCTAAGGTTCTATTGGCCGTGCAGGACTCACCCGTGCGGCCGCACACCAGCATGCCCAGAGCCAAGTCTATCTCCTCCGACAATCGACTCGCTTAAGCTACTGCTTCGTACTCCTGTTAACAATCCACAGCCGGAACGCCCGATCAAAGGTCACAGGGAGCTCATGGTCGCCAGGATGTTCATCGGGATAGCTGCGCGGCACGCGGTCGAACGGGTCGTACCGGTCATGGCGGAAAAAATGGACGCACTGATGCCGCTAGCCAATGGTTGTGCGCGTGGCGTTCGACGCGAAAGAATTGGAAACGGTCATCGGTGGCCGCCTTGGTCCGCAGTTGAGACCTCAGCTGCCCTGTTCGAGAAGGTCGGCTTCGAGCCATTAAGAGCGAACGGCACCATGATCTGAGCCTCCCGTTTGGTCCGTGAGCGGACATTCATCCTGAGGCGGCTACCGCCAGCCGGCAAGGCTTGACCGCGCGCCCTCCCTTGGGCAGGTTCCGCGAAACGACCAAGCCGGAGCGCCCGACATGTCCGTCGCCTATGATCCCAACAATATTTTCGCCAAGATCCTGCGCGGCGAGATTCCCTGCGAGAAACTCTACGAGGACGAGGATACGCTCGCCTTCATGGACGTCATGCCGCAGGCCGAGGGCCATCTGCTGGTGATTCCCAAGCTCGGCGCACGCAACATTCTCGATGTCCCGCCCGAGGTTCTCTCGTCATTGATCCTGCGCGTCCAGAAACTCGCCCGCGCGGCCAAGGCCGGCATGGGGGCGGAGGGCGTCACGATCATCCAGTTCAACGAGCCGGCGGCGGGCCAGACGGTCTATCACATCCATTTCCATGTGATCCCGCGCTGGGAGGGAATCGCGCTGCGCCCGCACAGCGGCAAGATGGCCGATTCCGCCACGCTCAAGGCCCATGCCGACAAGATTCGCGCCGCTCTGGCGGCCGACGCCTGAACGGCCTCAACGCCACAGCCAAACCGACAGGATAATCACCGCCTCGCCGGCGACAATGGCGGCGAAGACCGAGCGCCGCGCGGCGAAAAAGGCCGCCGCGGCGACAACAAAGGCCGCGCCGCGCGCCCAGACCGGCGCGGCGGCGAGTTCGCGCGACGGAACCAAGGCGATCTTGACCACAACGCCGACCAGCAGCACCGTCGCGACGCTGCGCACGAACAGGAACCATTCCGAATCCTCGTCGAGCCGCCGCGCCACCACCACTGACAGCGTTCGCCAGATCTCGCTCGGCAGGAAGCCCAGCAGGATCAGCGCGAGATAAGGCGCAAGGGTCGGATCGCCGGAAAAGACGCTCATGCCCGTCGCCGCGCCAGATAGCCGATGAACCAGGCCCCGCCGCCGCCGACCAGCGCCAGAGCCGGGAGGTCGAAGCCGCCGCCGACGAAGGTCACCATGACAGGCGCCAGGACCACGCCGGCGAGCATCGACAGCCAGTCCGCGCCCGAGCGCGACGAGCGCGCGGTGGTGGCGAGGAAATAGATCGGCGACAGCATCATCAGGCCGGCGCCGAGCGGCGTGGGCAGCGAGCCCATCATCCAATAGCCCAGCGCCGTCGACAGCGCGGTCATCCCCATGCAGGTGAAAGCCAGTCCGAAAAAGAACGGCAGGCGCGCCGGACGTTCGATATCGGGTAGCCGGCGCAGGGATTCCGCCCAGACCGTCACCGCGACGAAATGCGAGGCGGCGAGCAGGACGGCGAGCGGCGTGCGCTTTTGCCGCAGCATCGGCAGCACCGACAGGCACATCGGCAGCAGCCGCACCGAGGACAGGCTGACCGCGAGCGCGATCGCCGGCGGCGCGGTCTTGGCGATGACCGATCCGAAGAACAAAACCTGCCCCGGCCCGGCCCAGACCAGCAGCGTCGACAGGACGGCCGCGCCGACCGGAAAGCCGGCCGCCCGCGCGAGAGAACCCACGCCCATCAGAGAAATGGCGACGTAAAAGGCCGGCCCGGTCAGCGACTGGCGGACGCCTTCGAGGAACCAGCGCCGCGACCCATCGGGGTCGAGCGTCTCGGGGTTGGTCAGCGCAGGTCCGGCGTGAGGCGGCTTCACATTTCCGCCAACAGCTCCAGCCTCGGCACGTCGAGCAGCCGGACGCCATCCGGCACGATGACGATGGCCTTTTCGCGGGCGAGTCGCGTCATCATGCGGCTGACGGTCTCGACCGTGAGGCCGAGATAATCGCCGATATCGAGCCGGGTCATCGGCAGCGGCACATGAACCGAGGCGCCATGAATGCGCGCATAGCGATTGCGCATGCCGATCAGGAAGGAGGCGATCTTCTCTTCCGCCGTGCGGCGGCCGAGCACGACCATCTGATCCTGCGCCACGGTCAGCTCATGCGCCGTCATGTTCATCAAGGCGCGCAACAGGCGCGGCTTCTTGTCGAGCACGTCGGAAAAGCCGATCCGCGAGAACTGGCACAATTTGACCGGCGTCAGCGCGTCGGCGGTGAACAGATGGGTCGGCTGCATGGCGAGGCCGAGGAAATCGCCCGGCAGAGCGAAGCCGACCACCTGGCGCCGGCCATCGGGCAGAAGCTTGGACAGCCGCAGCGCGCCGGCGGTAAGATTGGAGACGAAGGGCGCGTCGCGGCCCTGTTCGAACAAGGTGGCCTTGGCCGGGAAAGCCAAAGTGCGGCCGATGCGCTCAAGCAGCGCGAATTCGTCCGGCTCCAGGGAATCGCAAACGCTCAGGCCCTTGATTTCGCATTCGCTGCATTCCAGCGCGAGACCGGGCGACGCCTTGTGCGAACAGGCGATGCTGCGCGGGCTGGTCTCGATTCGTCCGAAAACTGTGTCGAACAGCGCCTTTTCGGCCAGACTTTCCAAAACCTAAGCTCCTTACGGCCCGAATTGGCGCGCGATCCATTCCCGAAATGCCGCCCAGACCATAGCACGGCGGGAATAGAGGACAAAGTTTTTGATCCGCATCAAGGACAAGCCGGAAGCGCCCTGCGCGCCTTGCTCCGGGCCATGGCTTCGCCTATTCCTTCGTCTGAGCCGGCGCCGCGCCGGCGAATCTCCCGCCGCCCCGGGGCAGGATGTCAGAATGGACAAGAGCGTTTCCTCGGACCACGGGCGCCGTTTCGAGCGGATCAATTTCCTCGCCGCGAAAACGCCGGAAGCCGAGCATGCCCGCGCCCGGCTGGTGGGCCGCTACGGCGACGACCATTCCGACGAAGCGGATGTGGTCGTGGCGCTCGGCGGCGACGGCCTGATGCTGCAGACCCTGCACCAGTTCATGGGCCGCAACATTCCGATCTATGGGATGAATCGCGGTTCGGTCGGCTTCCTGATGAACGAATTCCGCGAGACGGGATTGCGCAAGCGGCTGCAATCGGCGCGAAGCTCGTTCATCCACCCTTTGCGCATGACCGCCGTGAACCGCGCCGGCGAGACCGCGACCGCCCATGCGATCAACGAGGTTTCGCTGCTGCGCCAGAGCGCCCAGGCCGCCAAGCTGCGCGTCTATGTCGACGGCCATGTGCGGCTTGAGGAACTGGTCGCCGACGGCGCGCTCGTCTCCAGCCCCGCCGGCTCGACTGCCTATAATCTCTCGGCCAACGGACCGATCGTGCCGCTCGGCGCGCCGCTGATGGCGCTGACCCCGATCTCGGCCTTCCGGCCCCGGCGCTGGCGCGGCGCCCTGTTGTCGGACAAGGCCGAAGTGATGATCGAGGTGTTGGAGGCCGACAAGCGTCCGGTCGCCGCCGTGGCCGACCATTATGAAATCCGCGACGTGGCGCGCGTGACGGTGATGACCGATCATTCGGTCGGGCTGGAGCTGCTGCACGACCCCGGCCATTCGATGGAAGAACGCATTTTGCGCGAGCAGTTCAGGCCGTAGCGCCCGCCGCCGCCCATAACGTCATTGCGAAGGAGAAGCCTATGCCCAGCGATCGGAAACCCGCTCCGCGCAATCTCGCCGAACTGATTCTGGCGGATGAGAAATATTCCTTCTCACGGCTGACCTATGATCTCCGCCGCGCCGACGGGCGCTGGGAGACGCATGAGCGCAATCTGTTTCGCCGTCCCGACGCCTGCGTGCTGCTGCCCTACGATTCCGCGCGGGGAAAAGTGCTGCTGACGCGCCAGTTCCGGCTCGGCGCCTATATGAACGATTCCTCGCCCCGCCTGCTGGAGGCCTGCGCCGGCACGCTCGATCCGGGCGAGGAGCCCGCCGATTGCATGCGCCGCGAGGCGATGGAGGAAATGGGCCTGCGGGTCGAGGGCCTGCGCTTCCTGTTCGAGGCTTTCGTCAGTCCGGCCGCCTCGACGGAAAAGCTCTATTTCTTCGTCGCGCCCTATGGCCCCGAGGCGCGCGTCGGCGCGGGCGGCGGCATGGAGGAGGAAGGCGAGGAGATCGAAGTGGCCGAGGAGCCCTTCGTCGAAATGCTGCGCGAGGCGGAAGCCGGCGCCATCCGCGACGGCAAGACGCTCACTTTGCTCTACTGGCTCAAGGCCTCCGGGCTGATGGATTAGCGGTTGTCGTCGCCCCCTTGCTTCCCGGACGCCTGTCGTTCCGACGGGCGGCAGTCGCCGCGAACGAAATGATCGCTGCATTGACCTGGCGGTCTCGCGCCAGCCGGGAACAGGTCACGCCATTTTCAGCGATCCGCGCCTTTGGCTCCAAGAAACTCCGCCGCCCTCAAGAAACCCCGGATCGCCACTGACCCGGCGATTCGCCGACGAATTTCTTGAAGGCGCGGCTGAATGCGGCTTCGGATTCATAGCCGACTTCGCTTGCGACCACGGAAATCTTCACGCGACGATCGGCCAGGAGTTTGGCGGCCAGCTGCATGCGCCAATGAGTCAGATATTGAATCGGCG
>NZ_JAYSBG010000176.1:0-7171 GCF_041915505.1 Rhodoblastus sp.
CCTATTTCCAGCAGTCCGAGCAGATCCCGACTTTCATCCGCCTCGCGGCGGGACAGGTCGTCACGCCGTCGGGCGCGAGCTGGCGCGCGGGCGGCCTGCTGGCGCAATTCCTGCCGCATTCCGAGGAACGTCGTCGCCAGGCCGATTTTCCGCCGGGCGACGCGCCCGAGGGCCATGGCGGCCATGAATGGACCGAGGACGAACTCTGGACCGAGGCGCAGGCTTTGGCCTCGACCGTCGAGGATCACGAATTGCTCGATCCCGGCCTGACCAGCGAGGATCTGGCCTATCGCCTGTTCCACGAACGCGGCGTGATCGCCTTCCCGGCGCAGGTGCTGCGCGACGCCTGTCGCTGTTCGAGCGAGCGCGTGGAGGGCATGCTGCGCAGCTTCACGCAGCAGGAGCGCGATGACATGGTCGGCGACGATGGCGCCATTACCGTGACCTGCGAATTCTGCTCGACGGTGCGGCGCTTCGATCCCGACGATTTCCGCGAGGGCTGACGGTTTCCGCGAGTCGACCCTGCTCCAATCCGCAGGGAACTTTTTCGCGTCGACAGCGTTGCTTGAGCTAAACGCCGCGCAATCCTTCGACGGGCGTCCGTAACCGGCCTTAGACCGGTCCGGATCAACGCAGGGGCGAGGCTCGGCCCGGCGCGACCTCCGCGCGTTTCCTGCGATGCGATTTTAGGGCGCAAGCCCTGCGAAACGTGGGGCTTTTCTTCGTCGCGTTCCAGCGCTGAGCCGCAGACAGGCGTGAGACGGAGGAAAAAATGTTACGCAAATTGTTGTTTGCCGCGACGGTTTTCCTCGCGGCCTTCCTCGTCATTCCGATGGAGACCATGGCGCGCGGCGGTCGCGGCGGCGGCGGGTTCCACGGCGGCGGCGGTCGCGGCGGATTTCACGCCGGCGGCGCGCGCGGCTTTCATGGCGGTTATCGCGGCGGCTACCGCGGAGGCTATGGCGGCCGCCGCGTCGCCTATGGCGCGGGTTACCGTAGGGGCGCTTACGCCGCCGGCGGCGTGCGGCGCGGTTATTATGGCGGCCGCTACTATGGCGCGGGGCGCTACTACGGCGCCGGCCGTTATTACGGCGGGCGCTATTGGGCCTATGGCTCGGGTGCGTGCTGGCGCTGGAATCCCGCCACAGGGCGCTATTTCTGGGTCTGCCGCTGATCCGGACGTCGGCTGAGCGCGGCGGTTTTTGGCAGGCCGCCGGTAACCCTTTCTTGCTTCATGCGTTTCTTTGACGATGGCGCATGAGTTCGCGCGGGGCGTCGCATCGCGTTCTGCTCGCGGCGCGCGGCGGCGGCGTTTCAGGGAGGAGACAATGTTGCGCAAGATCGTTCTGGCGGCGGCCGTCGCTCTTGCGACGGTTGTGGCCGCTCCGACGGACTCTTTGGCCTGGCATGGCGGCCACGGTGGCTGGCATGGAGGCGGCTGGCACGGAGGCGGCTGGCACGGAGGCGGCTGGCATGGCGGGGGCTGGCATGGCGGCTGGCGCGGAGGGTGGCGCGGCGGCGGCTGGCACAGAGGCTGGGCTTGGCGCGGCGGCTATTACCACCCCTATCGGCGCGGCTTCTATGGCGGCTGGGGCTATGGCGGCGGCTCGTGCTGGCGCTGGAATCCCTGGGTCGGACGCTGGGTCTGGGCCTGCTATTGAGCAGCGCGGCGTGAGATTCAGCCGCGATATTCCGCCCAGCACATCGGCGTCTCGAACACTTTGACGGACTCGAGCTGCGCCAGCTCAGGTTTGACGCGCGCGAAAATCCAGATCGCGATATTTTCGGCGGTCGGATTTTCCAGACCCTCGATCTCGTTCAGCAAATGATGGTCCAGCCGCTCCAACAGCGGCTGGAAGGCTTTTTCCACATCGAAGAAATCGACGATGAAGCCGGTATGCGCATCCACCGCGCCGGCGAGACAAAGCTCGACGCGATAGGAATGGCCGTGCAGCCGCCGGCAGCGGTGCGTTTCCGGCACATGCGGCAAATGATGCGCGGCCTCGAAGGTGAAGGCCTGGGTGATCGTCATTGTGGGCATGAAGGTTTTTCGATCTGTTTTCGCTGTTCGCGATGAATCGCGACCCGCGAGCCCCTCGCACGGGCTCGGCGTCGCGTTCGCTCCTAACCGGTTCTCACAAGTGAGAACCGGTCTTAGCGCCCCCGGCCCCGCAACAAAAGCCGAAATTCACGAGATCATTCAAACGCGATGTCGCGCCGGCGCGGGACGAGATGTTCGCCGCCGTCGATCGGCAGCAATTGGCCCGGCAGATCGGGCCGCGCGAGGAAGAAATGGATCGCCGCGCAAATGTCCTGCGCCGGCGTGGCGCGGCCGGTGGGGATCTTTTCGCTGTCGACCGCGAAACGCGCCTCCGTCTGCGGGCCGGAGGGAAACATCAGTCCGGGCAGCAGGCCGAACGCCCGCACGTCGGGCCGCCCCGCCGTCCGCCACAGTTCGGTCAAGGCGAGCAGCGCGGCCTTGCCGAGCGTATACGAAAAATAATCCGGATTGGGATTGATCAGCTTCTGGTCGAGAATGTTGAACACCGTCAGCAGGGCCTCGGGGCGTTTCGCGCGCGCGGCGGCCTCGATGATCCGGAACGGCGCCTCGGCGTGGACGGCGAGGCTCGCCGCGAGCAGATCTGGCTCGCCCCTGCCGGGAAAGTCATGGGTGAAAATCGAGGCGTTGTTGACGATCACATCGGGCGCCCCGAAACGCTCCGTGAGCGTGTCGCAGAAGCGCGCGGTCGCGGCGCGGTCGGCGAAATCGGCGATCAGCACTTCCGCCGCCGCGCCTTCTTTCTGCAGCGCCTCGGCAAGGGCCTGGGCGGCGTCGCGGGCGCTGTTGGCGTGCAGGATGACGCGATAGCCCGCGCGGGCGAAGGAGCGCGCCAGCGGCGCGCCGAGACGGCTGGTCGCTCCCGTGACCAGCGCCGTCTTCATTTTCCGGCGCTCCAGCGCGCGCGGGTGCGGAACAGATCGACGCCGGCGCCGCGCGTCTCGTTATAGATGTCGGGCTTGCGGATTGACAGCGCGCAGGCGACCACGCGCGGGTCGATGAAGCAGGAATCCACAATCTTGTCGGCCACCGTCTCGACTAGGTCGATATGGCCCTCGTCCTCCAGCGCGCGGATGCGGTTGCGCACGATGTCATAATCGATGATCGGCGCATCGGAGGCGCGCGGGGTGGTCAGCAGGGCGTAGAGCCGCACCGACACCATCAGCCGGGTCGGCCGTTCGGGATGCCGCTCCCAGGGATGCAGGCCGCAGGAGACATTGACGCAGACGTCGTCGAGCGCCACGACGATGTGGTCCTCGCCGGAAAACAGATCCTTCATTCGCTTCGCCTTGTTCGCATTCGCGTCAGTTCTTAGCCACTCGAACCCCGCGACGCAACGACAAGGCCCGGGGCCAACGTCCCAGGCTCCGGACCCGTAATCGGTAGGCGACCACCGCGGCGATGTGGACAGCAGAGAGAAGGTTTACGGCGCTTCGGTCATGGCGCGCGGGAACGCGCCGGAGTCAGGCGCGACCGTGGGCCGGCCTGACAAATAACACGCTGCAAGGGCGGCGAACGCTCCCCGCGCCGCTCGGTCCCCGCACGGGCGACCTACTTGTAATAGCCCACGCCGCAGGCGAAATCGTCGTCCACCCGCGTCACGAAGCTCGTCTTGGCGGACGGCTTCGGATCGGTCGGCTTTGCGAACAGGTAGCTAACCTCGGTGATCTCACCTTCCGGCTTCTGCCCCGCGGCGTAAATTTCCTGACCAAAGGCCTTGCCCGTCGGGTCTTTCAGGGTCCTGACGTCCTGGCCGAGCAATTCTTTCGCATTGGCGTTGCCCATGGCGACGAATTTCCCGTCCCCGACATTGGTGCAAAACACATAAATATCACGATCCCGGAAGCGGCCTCCGTCCTCGTTGAACATCTCGAACGCCTTCTCCCTGTTCACTTTCACCTCGGCAACCACATTCAAGAGCATTGCCTTGGCTGCGGCTTCGTCCGCCGGTCGCTCCGCCTGCTGAGCGAAAGCCGCGGGCGAAAGCGCGAGGACCACGGCGGACGCCGCGGCGATGATGATTTTGCGCACCATGTCATTTCCTCCTTGATTGCTGACTGAGACTCGCGTGCGCAGCAGGCGCCCGCAGCGGCGTTCCTTCCGTTTTTCTCGTCATTTGGGCGCCTCCCCCCGCAGCTTTTGCCGGAGGCTACATCACAGGCGCGTCGGGTGAAACATGGCCAATCCCCCACCAAAGAACGAGCGGGCTTTCGGCCCAAGGGACATAGGCGCCACTAAGCTATTGTTGCAGGGATCACTTTTCGCGTTTGACGGATTTCTGAATTCTGCGAGGCCAAATGGCTGTTCGCGAAGTATAGCGCCGCGCTCATCCCGACCATTTCATGGATTTGGAGCCCGGGAGACGGATATGAAAACCGCCGGGCGGCGCCGGCGGCTTCACTGCAGGTCCAAAGCGCTGGAAGCCTTACTTGGCTTCATGCTCCGCGCCGCTGGTGTCGAACTGCGAGATATAGGCGATGACGTCGGCGATCTGCTGGTCGCCCGTGAGACCCTTGAAGGTCATGTAGGTCGCGGGCACGTCGTGTTGCGGCTGCTTGAGATAGGAGGTGAGGGTGGCGACGTCCCAGACCTTGCCGGAATGCTTGTTGGCTTCCGAATAATTATAGCCCGGCACGGTGCCGGCGGGGCGCCCGATCAGGCCGTTCAGCACGGGGCCGTAAAAATTGGTCGCGCCCTTGCCGATATGGTGGCATTGGCGGCATTGGTTGAAGACGACTGCGCCAGCCTTGGGATCGCCCTTGATCGTATCGGCGGCCTGCGCGCCGATCGCCATTCCGGCGAAAAGCGCGGCGGAAAGAATGAGAACCTTGGCTTGCATAACCTCTTGCTCCGCTTGCTTGGGTTCGCCGCGCGACGGTCAGATCGCGTCGCCGGGGCCCCTCACGCTTGTTATCGGTGAATCATGGGCGTTGCGACATGATACAGAGCAATTAAACCACCTCGAACGCGTCCGTTCTCCCGTTATAAAGTCCTATTTTCAAGTCAGCAGGAAGGACAGCAACGAGCGCAATTCGGCGGGACGCACGGGCTTGCGCAGCATTTCGAGCTTGTGTCGCCGCGCCTCGTCCTCGGCGCGCGTGGAATGATCGGCCGTGACCAGCAGGGCCGGGGCCTCGCGGCCGCAGGCCTTGCGCACGGCCTGGATCGCCTGCGGCCCCAGCTCGCCATTGTTGAGATGAAGATCGGCGATGATGATCTGCGGCGGATTGGCCAAAGCCCGCAATTTCTCGACCGCCTCCGGCCCCGAGGTCGCCACGGCGACATCGCAGCCCCAGCGCTCCAGCAGCATGATCATGGCTTCGCTGACGGCGGGCTCGTTCTCGATCAGCAGAATCTTGGCGCCGGCGATCCGGTTGGGGAAGGCGCGGAATTGCGGGACCGCGGCCGGAGGCGGAGCCGCCTCGCGGCTGAGCGGGATCAGCACGGAAAAGGTCGAGCCGCGCCCGACCCGCGAGGCGAGCGAAACCGGATGGCCCAGCACCTGCGCGAAGCGCCGCACGATGGCGAGCCCGAGCCCGAATCCGGTCTGGCCGGGTATGTCGCTGTGCGCGCGCTGGAACTCCTGGAAGATCGCGTCGCGGCGGTCCTCGGGAATGCCCGGCCCGGTGTCGCACACCTGCACCAGCACATTGTCGCCGCGCCGCCGCACGCCAACCAGCACGCCGCCATGGGCGGTATAGCGCAGGGCGTTGGCGAGCAGGTTCTGCAAAATGCGCCGCAGCATGGAGGGGTCGGAGCGCACGGTGCGGCGCGTGGCGAAAATGCGCAGCTTCAGGCCGCGCTTCTGCGCGAAATGATCGAATTCGCGCGCCAGCGGCTCCATCACGTCATGGAGCTCGAAGGTGCGGATTTCCGGCTGCATCACCCCGGCGTCGAGCTTGGAAAGATCGAGCAGGGTGCGGATCAGGTCTTCCAGCGTCGACAGGCAGCGGTCGACCTGTTCGATCAGCACGCCGCCCTCCGGGCCGGTCTGCAATTCGCTGAGCGCGGAGAGTGCGAGGCGAGCGGCGTTGAGCGGCTGCAGCAGGTCGTGCCCGACCGAGGTGACGAAGGTAGTCTTGAGCGAACTCGCGGCCTCGGCCTGCCTTTTGGCCTTTTCGATCGAGCGCATCGCCTGCTGCAATTCCTGCGTGCGGCGGCGGACCTGGTGATCGAGCGCGATCGCGGTCTCGAACAGGGAAAAGGCGTTGAACTGGCTGTCGACCGAGCGTTCGACGCGCGACATCAGGGCGCGGTTGATTTTTTCCAGCTTGGCGATCTGGCGCCGCAGGTCCTCGGTCTCGTCGCGCGCGTAGAGGGTCATGTCGGCAGCTCTTCATCCTCGCGGCGATAGCCCAGCGCTATGCCGGTGAAGGTCTGGTTGACATGCATGGAGCGATATTGCTCGCCATAGGTATTGAAGCCTACGACGCGATGCTTGCTGTAGAGCTCCGACAGCCGGTGGGCGATCTGGTTGCGCTCGGCGCCGAGCCGGCGCAGCACGCAATCGAAGCCGATATAGAGCGAGACCGAGCCAAGCTCCGCCTCCATCCGCTCGAAGGTCGCGAGCGTGCTCTCGTAGGGGTCAAGCGATTTGGCGACGGTCAGCACCAGGCCCTCGTCAATGGCGCAGAAAAAACTCAGCGAGCCGTCGGCGTTCACCTTCTGGATCGAACGGGCGTAATATTGGCCGCCGACGCCCACCAGCACAGGATGCGACGCAAATGACGACGCATCGAGTGAACTTTCGATCAACCCGACCTGATGGGCATATTCCTGCGCCGCCGGCTCGGCGTTCAGCTCGCGCACCACGCGCAATTCGGTATCGGCGTCGGTGACGACCATTTTGAGCGCGGTCGGCTCGAAATAATCGCATTTGAAGGTGGAGAACGGGATGTCCGTGTGGAACAGCAGCAGCAAAGCGGCGTCGCGATAGACGGCGCCGTCGCGGATCATCCAGGTCTTCTCGAAAGACATGCTGTCGCCGGCCGAGCCGCCGACGATCGGAATGTCGTCCATCGCCGAATAGAGCGCCGAGATCACCGCTTCTTCGCGGCGGCACATGCCGTCGATCAGCAGCAGGCCGAAACAGCGGTCGGTCTCGCCTTCCGG
>NZ_JAYSBG010000177.1:0-7137 GCF_041915505.1 Rhodoblastus sp.
GCGGCGTCGCCGTGGATCAGCAGCGGCATGACGCTGCGGCGGTCTTCCGGCGCGCGGTTCTTGTCCTGGTCCAGCTTGGCGCGGACCTTGCCGAGCACCACCGGATCGGCGATCTCGAGATGCGACGGATTGGCCGTCAGCGACAAATGCACCTTGTTGTTGTCGAATTCGCGGTCGGATGAGGCGCCGAGGTGATATTTCACGTCGCCCGAGCCTTCGACTTCTTCCGGTAGGAAGGAGCCGCCCTTGAATTCATTGAACAAGGCGCGATGCGGCTTGCCCATCACCTGGCAGAGCACGTTCAGGCGGCCGCGATGGGCCATGCCGAGCACGATCTCCTTGGCGCCCAGCGCGCCGCCGCGCTTGATGATCTGTTCCAGCGCCGGAATCATCGATTCGCCGCCGTCGAGACCGAAGCGCTTGGTGCCGGTGTAGCGCACGTCGAGAAACTTTTCGAAGCCTTCGGCCTCGATCAGCTTCTGCAGGATGGCGCGCTTGCCTTCCTTGGTGAAGCTGACTTCCTTGTCCGGCCCTTCGATGCGCTCCTGGATCCAGGCCTTCTCGGCCGGATCGGAAATATGCATGAATTCCCAGCCGATGGTCGAGCAATAGGTGCGGCGCAGAATGGCCAGCATCTCGCGGATGGTGGCGCTTTCCATGCCGAGCACGTGATCGATGAAGATCTTGCGGTCGTAATCGGCCTCGGTGAAGCCATAGCTCGACGGATGCAGCTCCTCGTGGTCCTTCTGCGGATCGAGGCCGAGCGGGTCGAGATTGGCGTGGAGATGGCCGCGCATGCGATAGGCGCGGATCATCATGATCGCGCGCACGGAATCCTGGGTGGCGCGCTGCAGTTCGGCGGCGGAAATTTCGCCTTTGCCGGCCTGGGCGGCCTTGCCCTTGATCTTGTCGGCGAGCGCCTTTTCATTGATCGGCCATTGGCCGTCGAGCGCCGCGACCAGCTCGCTTTGCGGCGGCGCCGGCCAGTTCGGGCGCTTCCACGAGGCGCCCTTGGCGTTGGCGGCGACATTGGCGGCGTCGTCGTTCAGGGCGCCGAAAAACTCGCGCCATTCGGGATCGACGCCGGCCGGATTCTTCTCATAGGCGGCCTGGAGCTGCTCGATATAGGCGGCGTTGCCGCCGAACAGGAAAGACGAATCCGCGAAAGCGGCGTTCTGGGGCGAACGGCCTCCGCCGCCGCCATTGCTTCCATTGCTGTCTTGACGCGCCATTGTCGTTGTCCTCTCGCTCCGCGCGGCCGAATTGAACGGTTTTGCACGGGCCGGGCGGCTTTCCACCCCTTGTGACGCTGTTCCGGCGTCCGTTTCGCCCGCAATCGCTCCGGCGGGCGTCTTGCAATCGCCCCGACCCGGCCTTGGCCGGGTCGGGAGAGCTCGTCACGCGCGGGCGCTGTCGCGCTCGCGTCCGGGCGTCAGCCCTTCAGCACTTCAACCAGGGTCGAGCCGAGACGCGCCGGCGAAGGCGAAACGCGGATGCCCGCCGCCTCCATCGCCGCGATCTTGTCCTCGGCGCCGCCCTTGCCGCCGGAAATGATGGCGCCGGCATGGCCCATGCGGCGGCCGGGAGGGGCGGTGCGGCCCGCGATGAAGCCGACCATCGGCTTCTTGCGGCCGCGCTTGGCCTCGTCGGCGATGAATTGCGCGGCGTCTTCTTCCGCCGAGCCGCCGATCTCGCCGATCATGATGATCGACTTGGTGTTGTCGTCGGCCAGGAACAATTCCAGCATGTCGATGAATTCGGTGCCCTTGACCGGGTCGCCGCCGATGCCGACGGCCGTGGTCTGGCCGAGGCCGACCTGCGAGGTCTGGAACACGGCTTCATAGGTCAGCGTGCCGGAGCGCGAGACGATGCCGACATTGCCCTTCTTGAAGATGTTGCCCGGCATGATGCCGATCTTGCATTCGTTGGCGGTCATCACGCCCGGGCAGTTCGGGCCGATCAGGCGCGACTTGGAGCCGCTGAGCGAACGCTTCACCTTGATCATGTCCTCGACCGGAATGCCTTCCGTGATGCAGACGATCAGCGGGATTTCCGCGTCGATGGCCTCGCAGATGGCGTCGGCCGCGCCCGGCGGCGGGACATAGATCACCGAGGCGTTGGCGCCGGTGGCGTCGCGGGCTTCGGACACGGTGTCGAACACCGGCAGGCCGATATGGGTCGAGCCGCCCTTGCCGGGCGAGGTGCCGCCGACGACCTTGGTGCCGAAATAGGCCAAAGCCTGTTCGGAGTGGAACGTGCCGTTCTTGCCCGTGAAGCCCTGGGTGATGATCTTCGTATTGCTGTCGATCAGGATGGACATTACTTGGCCTCCTTGACGGCCTTGACGATTTTCTGCGCGGCATCGTCGAGATCGTCCGCGGGAATCACGTTGAGACCCGATTCGCTGATGATTTTCTTGCCGAGTTCGACATTGGTGCCTTCGAGGCGCACGACCAGCGGAACCTGCAGGCCGACTTCCTTCACCGCCGCGATCACGCCTTCGGCGATGACGTCGCAACGCATGATGCCGCCGAAGATATTGACCAGAATGCCCTTCACATTCGGATCGGCGGTGATGATCTTGAACGCCGCCGTCACCTTCTCCTTGGTGGCGCCGCCGCCGACATCGAGGAAGTTGGCGGGCTCCATGCCGTAGAGCTTGATGATGTCCATCGTCGCCATGGCGAGGCCGGCGCCGTTGACCATGCAGCCGATCGCGCCGTCGAGCGTGATATAGGACAGGTCATATTTGGACGCCTCGATTTCCTTGGCGTCTTCTTCGGTCTCGTCGCGCAGCGCGACAATGTCCGGGTGGCGATAGAGCGCGTTGGAATCGAACGAGACCTTGGCGTCCAGGCACTTCAGCTCGCCCTGCTTCGACACGATCAGGGGATTGATCTCCAGCATGGCCATGTCCTTCTCGACAAAGGCCTTGTAGAGTTTGGCGACCAGCGCGCCGGCCTGTTTGGCGAGATCGCCCGACAGGTTGAGCGCCTTGGCGACCGTGCGGCCGTGGTGCGGCATGATGCCGGTGGCCGGATCGACTGAGAAGGTATGGATTTTTTCGGGGGTCGAATGGGCGACTTCCTCGATGTCCATGCCGCCTTCGGTCGAAACCACGAAGGACACGCGCGAGGTGACGCGGTCGACCAGCGCCGAGAGGTAGAATTCCTTCTCGATGTCGGAGCCGTCCTCGATATAGAGGCGGTTGACCTGTTTGCCGGCCGGGCCGGTCTGGATCGTCACCAGCGTATTGCCGAGCATTTCCTTGACGAAGGTTTTGACCTCGTCGACCGACTTGGCGAGGCGCACGCCGCCCTTTTCGCCCGCGGCGGCTTCCTTGAACTTGCCCTTGCCGCGGCCGCCGGCGTGGATCTGGGATTTCACCACCCAGAGCGGACCGCCGAGCTCTTTGGCGGCGGCTTCCGCGTCCTCGATCTTCAGGACCGGCACGCCGCGCGAAACCGGCACGCCGAATTCCTTGAGAACGGCCTTGGCCTGATACTCATGAATATTCATCAAACACCTCCCGAAAAGCGGATTCGGCGGGCGCATCCGGCGCCGCAGCCGACCGCCCGGCCCGAAAAGGGCCGGGACGAAGCTGGAAAAATCAGGCGAGAGCCGGATTGATCTTCTTGCAGGCCTCGATCAGGCCCTGAACCGACGCGTTCGACTTGTCGAACATGGCCTTTTCCGCCGCGTCGAAGGCGACCTCGACGATCTTCTCGACGCCATTGGCGCCGATCAGAGCGGGAACGCCGACATAAGTGTCCTTCACGCCATATTCGCCGTTCAGATAAGCGGCCACCGGCAGAACGCGCTTCTGATCCTTGAGATAGGATTCGGCCATGGCGATGGCGGAAGCGGCCGGAGCGTAGAAGGCCGAGCCGGTCTTGAGCAGAGCGACGATTTCGCCGCCGCCCTTGCGGGTGCGGTCGACGATCGAATCGAGCTTCTCCTGGGTCAACCAGCCCATTTTCACCAGTTCGGGCAGCGGCACGCCGCCGACGGTCGAATAACGAACCAGCGGAACCATGTCGTCGCCGTGGCCGCCCAAGGTCATGGCGTGGACGTCCTTGACCGAGACGCCGGTGGCTTCGGCGAGGAAATAGCGGAAGCGGGCGGAATCGAGCACGCCCGCCATGCCGACGACCTTGTTGGCCGGCAGGCCGGAGGCCTTCTGCAGCGCCCAGACCATGGCGTCGAGCGGGTTGGTGATGCAGATGACGAAAGCGTTCGGGGCATATTGCTTGATGCCGGCGCCGACCGAATCCATCACTTTCAGATTGATGCCGAGCAGGTCGTCGCGGCTCATGCCCGGCTTGCGCGGCACGCCGGCGGTGACGATGATGACGTCGGAATCGGCGATGGCGGCGTAATCATTGGCGCCGGCGAGTTTGGCGTCGAAACCATCGACCGGGGAGGATTCGGCCAGATCGAGCGCCTTGCCCTGTGGCGTGCCTTCGGCGATGTCGAAGAGAACGATGTCGCCCAGCTCCTTGAGGCCGGCGAGATGGGCCAGCGTGCCGCCGATCTGGCCGGCTCCGATCAATGCAATCTTGTTACGCGCCATGGGTGTTCGTCCTCGTTTCAAATCTGCTTCCGGGTCGACCCCGGGTTCGTCGCGAGCGCCCGCGCGGCGCTGGATTTCCGCGTCGGCGGATATGGGTGGGCGTTGTGCCCCGAACTTTTCGGGCTTTCAAGTCGTGAGAAAGACTAAGCATCTGACGTTATTGTGAAGCCCGGCCGCGGTCGGAAGCGGCGTCGGTCTGGAAAAGAGCGTAAAAACAAGGAGATGATCTGAAGGGGCCGGCGTGGGCGCCAAAAATTTGCACAGGAGCCCGCGAGGGTGACAATTTACAAAAAATGTCACATATCAAAATCCGGGTCCCCAAAGGTCAGGCTGCGTTGAATCACCGCGATCACCCGTCCGGCGCGAAACTCCATTTCCGCCAAGGAAACCCCCCTGTCCAGCGCGATCGACACCGGCTGGATGAAGCGGTGGGCCAGGTCGAACACCAGCGCCATAGCGCGGCGGCGGTCCTGGATGCGGAAGGCGCCGGAGGCGATCCCCTCTTCCACGATCGCCTGGATTTCGCTTTGAACCTTGTTGCGATGCTTTCGGGCGATGCCGCCGCCCTGTTCGATGGCGTCGCACAACAGCCGGAACAGGATCGGATCGGCGTCGCGCTTTTCCCGATAGGCGCGCTGCAGGGCGCTGAGCGCGCGCTCCAGCTTGTCATAGGCCGGGTCCTGGCCCTGGACGATGACGCGCAGCTCCTCCTCCAGCGGCTTGAGCCAGAGCGAGGTGACGGACTCGAACAAGGCCTCCTTGGACGGGAAATAGCGATAGACATTGGCGTGGGACATGCCGGCGGCCTCGGCGATCCCGACGATGGTGGTGCGCCGGGGGCCGAAACGGCGCAAATGGTCGCAGGCGAGCTCCAGGATCTTCTGGTCGGCGGCCGTCTCTCCGGAGCGCGCCGGCGCGATCATGTCTCGACGAGGCCGGTGATGTCGCCGCTGACCTTGTCGCCGTGGCCATGGGGCAGCGCCATATAATCGGTCGAGCGCATTTCGATCAGACGCGAGACCGTGCGGGCGAATTCGAACGCCTCGCGGCCCTGTTCGGCCTTGTAAAGCTGGTCGGGCTCGGCGGCGGCGGAGGCGATCAGCTTGACCTTCTGGTCGTAGAGCGCGTCGATCAGATTGATGAAGCGTTTCGCCTCGTTGCGCTCCTCCGGCTTGATGACCGGAATATCGTCCACGACGACGACATGGAAATGTTCGGCGATGGCGAGGAAGTCATTCGCGCCGAGCGGTTGCTTGCACAAATCGGCATAAGCGAAGCGGGCGACGTGATCGGCGGCTTCCGGTATGGCGATCTCGCGCCCGAGCAGGGGCAGGTGGCGCGGCTTGCCCTTGGCGACGCCAGCCAAGGACAGAAAGGCCTTGTCCAGCGCCGCGCGGGCCGCGTCGTCGTCGGGCGTGTGATAGACCGGCGCGCCGCCCAGCTTTTCCAGCCGGAAATCGGTGCGGGAGTCCAGCTTGACCACCTCCATCCGGCTCTGGATCATGCCGATGAAGGGCAGGAACAGAGCCCGGTTCAACCCGTCCTTGTAGAGATCGGCCGGATCGACATTGGAAGTCGCCACCACCACGATCCGGCGCGCCCACAGCGCCTCGAACAGCCGGCCGAGGATCATGGCGTCGGCGATATCGGTGACGGCGAATTCGTCGAAACAGAGCAGGACCGATTCCTTGATCAGCTCGTCGGCGATCGGCGCGATCGGATCGTCGCCCTTGACCTCATTGGCTTTCTTCTTCTGCCGCCAGGCGAAAATGCGCTTGTGGACGTCTGCCATGAAGGCGTGGAAATGGACGCGCCGCTTCGGCTCGAACTCGACCGAGTCGAAAAACAGATCCATCAGCATGGTCTTGCCGCGCCCGACCGAGCCCCAAATGTAAAGGCCGCGCGGCGTCGGCGCATCCGCCTTGCGCGCGCCGAACAGCCAGCCGAGCGCGCTGGATTTTTTCGCCAGACGGCTCTCGACCAGCGAAGCGGCGAGCGTGTCGAGCTTGAGCACCACCGCGATCTGCCGGGCGTCGCGTTCGATGCGCCCCTGAGCCGCGAGGGCGCCATATTGGTCGAGGATCGAGCGGCGGGAATGTTCCATCGGGTCTTCCAACTTTCCATAAGGCGTGTAGCGGCGCGCCGCAGCGGCTGGCAAGCTAATCTTTCGCTTGATGGACCCGCCGGTCCGCAGGAAAATTTGGGATAAGCCGGCGCGACGCTTGCGCCGGGCGCGGTGGGGCTTAACAGTCAGACGACTGTCAGCCCGCAATCAGGAAAGAGGCCCTTTCGCCTCCGCGGGATGTTCTCGGAGGTTTCCATGGTCAAGACCCGCCCGCTCGATGAACCCGCCGCGCCGGAGCCGGCCAAACGCCGCCCCCGCCCGCTCGACCTGCCCGGCGAGAATGGCGATATCGCCGCTTTGCTGCGGCAGGCTGCCGGGGCGCAAAGGCTGGCCGAGGAACGGCTGCTCGCCGATCTTGGCGTGACGCCGCCGCAGCTCAACGCCTTGACGCTGATCGGCGCCGCGCCGGGCCTGCTGGCGGCCGATCTGGCGCGCAAGG